>NZ_DAINOE010000060.1:0-19223 GCF_036735525.1 Arsukibacterium sp.
CAATCTGGTGGCTGAAACCGGCGCTAACGTGCGGGCCGAATTGCCGCTATTAACGATAATGCCCGATAACGCACAGCTACAAGCCATTTTACTGGTGCCCACCCGCGCTTATGGCTTTGTACAGCCAGGTCAGCGCACCCGTTTACGTTTTGATGCCTTTCCGTATCAGCGCTTTGGCTTATATGAAGGGGAAGTGATAAAAACGGCGCAGGCTTCCGGGAGAAGTCGATATGCCTGTCGCCGTACAGGAGCCAGTGTACCGAGTACAGGTCGCACTGGGCCAACAAGCCATCCGCGCTTATGGCACAACAGTCCCGCTGCAATCGGGCATGCTGTTAAGCGCAGATATCGTGCTGGAACAACGTAGCTTAATAAGCTGGTTGTTTGAGCCGATTTTAAGCCTGCAAGGGCGGTTATAGCGCTCGATAACGAGCAAACCTTTAAACTTAAAAACATCTCAAGGAGAGATAATATGCAAGAGTTAACATTTGAGCAAGTTGAAGAAGTAAATGGTGGTGTGGTGTGGTTCATTGCTGCAGTAGTTGTTATTGATGCTGCTTTAATCGGTGCAATGGTTGGTATGCAACAAGAAATGGCAAAATAATAAGGATTTTAAAATGATCGATTTAATTGAACAGGAAATTGAGACTGTGTCAGGTGGTATTGTGATAGCCATACCTTTTGCAGTCAAAGCAGCTGCTGGATTTATAGGCTCTACTTTTGCTGCTTATCAGGCAGGTAAAGTAATTGGTAGTGATATCATCCAGGGCATTAACAATAGTAACGAGTAGTAATATTTATCGAAAGAGGACTTTGGTCCTCTTTCTCAAAGGAGGCACTATGAAAACTACTGCTAGGAAAGTAATTGGGTTATATATTTTTATCGCTTTTTTATTTTTAACTTACGTACTAGGAAAGATAGTTGGCGCTGACATAATAAAATACATAAATTTGATGAATTAGTGCATGATCTACCAATCCGAAGCCGCTGAATGCGGCCTGGCCTGCATGGCGATGGTTGCCAATTACCATGGTCATCAGCTGGATTTAACCACCTTACGTAACCGTTATAGCGTGTCGCTAAAAGGCGCTAATCTGCAGCAGCTGATGCAGCTGGCGAATCAACTGGGCTTAACGCCGCGTGCCTTAAAGCTGGATTTAGACGACTTAAAAAACCTGCGTACGCCCTGCATTTTGCATTGGGAAATGAACCACTTTGTGGTGCTGAAAAAAGTGCATCGCAATGGTATTACCATTTTAGACCCCGCCAGAGGTGAGCGCCGGTTAAGTCTGGCGGAGGTTGATAAAGCCTTTACCGGCGTCGCGCTGGAGTTAACACCCACCAGTGAGTTTAAAAAGGTTGATGAGCGGGTAAAGCTCGGGCTTACCGCATTCTGGAGCAACATTCGCGGCGTAGTGCCGGCGCTGGTTAAGCTATTTGCCTTATCGTTAATTTTGCAAATATTTGCTCTTGCCTCACCTTATTACACCCAGTTAGTGGTGGATGAGGTATTGGTCAGCCATGATAAGCCGCTGTTGTTAGTACTGGCATTAGGTTTTGGCTTGCTAATGCTGATTCAAATGGTGGTGGGGGTGCTGCGCAGTTGGATAGCCTTACACCTTGGTACCATGATGAGTATGCAAATGGTAACCAACCTGTTCCGCCATTTGCTGCATTTGCCGGTGCCATTTTTCGAAAAGCGCCATATGGGCGATATTACCTCGCGTTTTGGCTCACTATCCGCCATTCAGTCGTTACTGACCACCAGTTTGGTTGAAGGGCTGTTAGACGGCATTATGGTGGTTATCGTCTTTGCCATGATGTATCTGTATAGCCCACAGCTTAGCTTGGTCGTGGTGGCCGTGGTATTGCTTTATGCACTGGCGCGCTGGGCGTTTTACTGGCCGATGCGCAAGCTCACCGAGGAAAGCATTATTACTTCGGCCAAAGAACAAAGTGTGTTTATGGAGTCGATACGTGGCATCCAAAGTTTAAAACTATTTGGTCAGGAAGTGCAGCGGCTTAACCTATGGCAAAACAGGCATACTGAAACCATTAATGTCGGTTTCCGGTTAGCCAAGTGGGGTATTAGTGCCGGGGTGGTTAATCAGTTGCTGTTTGGGATTGAGGGCATTTTAATCATTTATCTGGCGGCGCACTTAGTGATGGCTGGCGATATGACGGTGGGTATGATGTTCGCTTTTATGGCCTATAAAGGCCAGTTTACCGGCCGAATGAGTAGCTTAATTGGCCTGATAGTACAAATTAAAATGACTAAGCTGCATTTAGAGCGTTTGGCTGATATTGCGTTAACCGAGAAAGAAGATGAAGGCAATAGCGCAAATGGCAAAGAGCTGACAGGTGCGCTGGTTTTAGATAATGTGAGTTTTCGCTATGCCGATACGGATCCCCTGTTATTTGAAAACCTGAGCCTTAACGTTAAGGCGGGTGATAATATTGCCATTATTGGCCCATCCGGGACCGGCAAAACCAGTTTAATGAAAATTATGCTGGGTTTAATGCCAGCAACATCCGGTAAAGTTAAAGTTGACGGTATTGATGTCGGCCACTTTGGTTTGCGCAATTACCGCAGTCAAATTGCTGCAGTAATGCAGGACGACCAGTTAATGTCGGGCACCTTGGCAGAAAACATCAGCTTTTTTGATAGCCAAATGGATATGCAGCAGGTCATGGACTGTGCGCAGCTAGCTGGTATCCATACCGATATCGCGGCAATGCAAATGGGTTACAACAGCCTGGTCGGCGATATGGGCAGCTCATTATCAGGCGGCCAAAAGCAGCGTTTATTGCTGGCGCGGGCGCTGTATCGCAAACCGAAAATTCTATTTATGGACGAAGCCACCAGCCATTTAGATGTGCAACTGGAGCGCTATGTAAACCAGGCGATTAAACAGCTGAATATGACGCGCATTATCATTGCCCACCGGCCACAAACCATCGTTAATGCCGAGCGCATAATGCAGCTGCATAAAGGTCAGCTGCGGGATGTCACCAAGGCCTATAAAGCAAAATTTAGTTTACCGAAGCCAACGTCGGAACAAAGTGTTTGAACTGCACGATGGTTTGAAAAACGGAGCTTGGGGGCCGGCCTTGTATTTTGCATTCACAATCTATTTGTTAACAATTGCAAAATGCAAGGCCTGACCCCCTGCGGTTTTAGGGGGGGCTATAAGCCTTTAACGGGCTCACCGCCTTTAATCACCACCGGGATCTGCTGCAGTAAGCTAATTTGCTTAAGCGGGTCGCCTTTAACCGCGATGATGTCGGCAAATGCACCCGGCTCCAGTACCCCGACATTCAGCTGGCCCTGCTCATTGCGCCAATGCAGCAGTTCAGCGGCATGCAGGGTAGCGCTTTGAATAGCCTCTAGCGGTGTCATACCCCATTGCACCATGTACTGTAGCTGCCGGCCATTCAGGCCATGAGTATAGACACCGGCATCGGTACCATAGGCCAGTTTTACCCCGGCTTTTACCGCCTTACTAAAGTTTTGCCGTTGCAATTGCCCGACAGTGCGCTCTTTGGCCAGCGATTCCGCTAAAATGCCGGCGGCTTCGCCTTCCTGCAAAATATAGTCACTGACATAAATATCCATAACCAGATAAGTGCCTTGTTTTTTGGCCAGGGCCAGGGCTTCATCATCGATAAAACTGGCATGTTCAATAGAGTCGACACCGGCCTGCAGCGCCCGCTTAATGCCCTGTAAGCCATGAGCATGGGCCGCCACTTTAGCGCCGCGATCATGCGCTTCGGCTACCAAAGCCTGCATTTCTGCCAGGCTATACTGGCTGGCATTGACATCAGTATTGCGCGACAGCACGCCCCCTGTGGCAGTAAATTTAATAACATCGGCACCATATTTCATATTGCTGCGCACCTGGCTGCGTATTTCATCAGCGCCATTGGCTACGCCGGTCGCACGCGCCTGATAAGTATGCGGCAGTAGGTTATTGTCGCAATGGCCACCCGTCATACACAGGGTTGGGCCGGATACCCGCATGCGCGGCCCTGGCAGTTCACCGGCATTAATGGCCTCGCGCAGCTCGACATCAGCATAACCGGCGGCGCCCAGATTACGCACTGTAGTAAAGCCGGCATCTAAGGTGGCCGCTGCCGCTGTCACGCCAAATAACGCCTGACGGATTGGCGTTTGCTGGAGGCGCCGATAGCCATGTGCAGCCGGGTTTGCGGTTAAATGCACATGCATGTCAATTAAACCGGGCAGTAGCGTATAGCCGGATAAATCAATGCGTGGCAACTCTTGCTGCTCTGCGGTTAATTGATGCAGTGGTACTATACTGTGCACGTGCTGCTGCTCGACTAATACCGCCTGATTGGTAAGCAGTTTACCGCTACGCACATCCAGTAACTGGCCGCCAATAATCACAGCGTCAGGGTTGGCCTGTACCAGGGGCGCTAAGCATAACAAGCTTGCGGTTAGCGAGCGGGAAAACAGCATAATTTACTCCTGATCTGAACTGGGTAAAGGTTGTTGGTGCATATCCTGAGTTTTGCTGGCCAGCAGAGTCGCCAGTTGTTGTTCCAGTAACTCAACTTTCTCGCGGGTGCGCAGCAGCACCTGGCGTTGGACATCGAATTCTTCGCGACTGACAAAGTCCAGATCTGCCAGCTTTTGTTGCAGCACTTGTTTTACTTTGGCTTCGGCATCATCGGCAAATTGCCGCAGTTGCGGTGGCAGCGCATTGCCAATTTGTTTGGCGATGTCTTCAATTTTCTTCGGATCTAACATAGTGGGCTCCTGATACAGAAATAACAAGCTATAGGCCTATTCTACGGAGATAAATCCAGAACGCGAATGCTATTTACCGCTAATTTTGGTTACAATGCCTATCCTGATGCAAGGTATAGGTTATGCAGTTAAATTCGCAACAAAACGCCGCTGTGACATATATTTCTGGCCCCTGCCTGGTGTTGGCGGGCGCCGGTAGCGGTAAAACCCGCGTGATCATCAATAAAATTGCCTATTTAATTCAAGAGTGCCAGCTGCCAGCCAGGCATATTGCCGCCGTCACCTTTACCAACAAGGCGGCGCGAGAGATGCGCGAGCGTATTCAGGCGCAACTGCCAAAAACCGCGACCCGTGGCCTGACTATTTCTACTTTTCACACCCTTGGCCTGGATATTATCAAAAAAGAACACCGCCATCTGGGCTATAAAGCCAGTTTTACCTTGTTTGATGATCAAGACAGCATGGCGCTATTAAAAGAGCTGACGGCCAATGAGTTTCAGGGCGATAAAGACTTACTTAAAGCCCTGCAAAGCAAGATTTCCAGCTGGAAAAACGATTTAACCTTACCAGCCTTAGCCATGCAACAGGCCGCGGATGCGCAAAGCATTAACTTTGCCAACTATTACCAGCAGTACAGCGATCAGTTAAAAGCCTATAACGCGCTGGATTTTGATGATTTGATTTTACTGCCCACCTTATTATTTCAACACCATGCAGAGGTGCGGCAAAAATGGCAGCAAAAAATCCAGTATTTACTGGTCGATGAATATCAGGATACCAATACCAGCCAGTATGAACTGGTCAAAGCGCTGGTGGGTGAACGGCAGCGCTTTACTGTGGTAGGGGATGATGATCAGTCGATTTACTCCTGGCGGGGTGCCCGGCCACAAAATCTGGTGCTGCTAAAAACCGATTTTCCCAATTTAAATGTGATTAAGCTGGAGCAAAACTACCGCTCGGCTGAGCGCATTTTAAAAGCGGCGAATATCTTAATTGCCAATAATCCGCATGAATTCGAGAAAAAGCTGTTTAGCCAAAACAGTTATGGCGTGCCGCTGCGGGTGCTACCCTGTAAGCACGAAGAAGATGAAGCCGAAAAAGTCGTCGCCGAAATTATCTCGCACCGCTTTATTAACCGCACTGATTATCGCGATTATGCGCTCTTGTACCGCGGTAACCATCAGGCGCGGGTATTTGAAAAAGCGCTGATGACCAACCGTATTCCGTATAAAATTTCCGGCGGCACCTCATTTTTTGCCCGTAGTGAAATTAAAGATGTGATGGCCTACCTGCGATTATTAGTCAATCAGGATGATGATAATGCTTTGCTGCGTATTATCAATGTGCCACGGCGTGAGATAGGCGCTGCCACCTTGCAGCAGGTGGGTAATCTGGCCAATGCCAAGCATATCAGCTTGTTTGAGGCCTGTTGCGATCCGGAATTATGCATGCATTTATCTGCCCGCGCCCAGCAAGCGGTGCGGCAGTTTGCTGACTGGATGACTCAACTGGCGGACAATGCTAAACGTGCCGAGCCAGCTGAAGCCGTGCGCGATATGATTAGGCAAAGCCAGTACGAAGCCTGGTTGTTTGAAACCAGTAATAGCCCCAAAGCCGCCGAAATGGCCTTAAAAAACGTCAACGAGCTGTATCGTTGGGTCAGCACTATGCTCGAAGGTGACGCAGAGCATGACGCCATGAGCCTGCCCGATGTGGTCACCCGGCTTACTCTGCGCGATATGCTCGAGCGGCAACAGCAAGAAGATGATGCTGATCAGGTGCAGCTGCTGACTCTGCATGCGTCAAAAGGGCTGGAGTTTCCGTTTGTGTTTATGGTGGGGATGGAGGAAGGCTTGTTACCACATCAAAGCAGCATAGACGAAGACAATGTTGAAGAAGAGCGTCGTTTGGCCTATGTTGGCATCACCCGTGCCCAGCGTGAGCTGGTGTTCACCTATGCCAAAGAGCGACGGCAATACGGTGAAGTGCACCGGCCCGAGCCCAGCCGCTTTTTACATGAATTACCACAGGATGATTTAGAGTGGCAGCAAAACAGTGCGCCAAAAACCGAGCAGCAACGACAACAAACTGGTCAGGCTAATATTGAACGTTTAAGGGCCTTACTGAAAAAATAGCGGGATAGCCAGCAGCTACAGTAAGATTTATTCGCCAGCCAGCGCTTTAAGCATTTGATCGCGCATTGAATGCTGAAATATCACATAGCGGCCACGCCCCAGCGCTTTGGCATGGTACATAGCCGCATCGGCATCACGCAGTAGCGCATCGGCTTGCTGATATTCAGGTTGCAATGGGGCAATACCGATGCTGACACCCGACTGTACTCTATGGCTTTCCAGTAAATAAGGTTGGCGAATTTTATCAATTATGCGCTGGGCAATGTCTTCGGCATCACTGAGCTGATGCAAGTTTTGCAGTAACACCACAAACTCATCACCGCCAAGCCTTGCTGCTACATCATGATCGCGCACCGCGCTGAGCAAGCGCTTGCTGGTTTCCACTAAAAAAGCATCGCCAATGTGGTGGCCCAGGCTGTCATTGATAAGTTTAAAGCGGTCTAAATCTAAAAACAGCAGTGCCATACTTACGTTATTCTGACGGCGGCTTAACGCGAACTGTTGTTTTAGATGCTGTAAAAACATCTGGCGATTAGCCAGCCCGGTTAAGGCGTCGTGATTAGCTTCAAAAAACAGTTTTTGTTCGGCTTTTTTCCGCTCTTCTACCTGCAACCGTAAAAATAAGTTGGTTTGCCTGAGCTCGCGGGTGCTCTCAAATACCTTACGCTCCAATTCTTCCTGATGTTGCTTTTGCTTTTCTGCGGTTAATTTGCGCTGTACGGCTACGGCAATATGCTGCGAGACAAAGCGCAGCAACGACAGCTCAGATTCCGAGTATTGGTAATCCTGATCATAAGCTTGCAGCGCTATCACTCCTATCACTTTACGATCCAGCAATAAGGGAGCGCCTAGCCAGCTGGTTGAATAACGGGCAGGCTTGGATGGATCGGCCATGCCGCGACGGATCTCGCCTGCCCCAACCAGACGGCTGGCTTCATCGCTGTTAATTAACCGTGCTTCACCGCATCGGATCACATACTCAGTAAAACCGCAGTTAAGCGGTCGCTCAGTCGCCGGTGGTGAGTATTGATCCAGATAAAACGGAAAGGTCAGTTTTTTCTGTTCGGCATCCAGTAAAGCAATATAACAGTTGTCAGCGGGCATTAAGCCTGACAATACCTGATGCACCGCCAGATAAAAACTGTACATATCGCGACTGCAGGCGGTGAGTTCAGAAATTTCATACAAAGCAGCCTGCAGTTTTTCCGCGTTGGTGCGTTCCTGAATTTCTTTTTGTAATGAGCTATTGATGGTACGTAACTGCTGGGTGCGTTCCCGTACGGTGATTTCAAGCAGTTCACGACTTTTTACCCGATCCAGTGCGGTAACAGTGTGGGTACCGATACTGCAGAATAACGCCAGATCGTCAGCATTATAGCGATAATCAGTATCGTATGATTGTATGGCCATAATGCCAATGGTGTGTTTATCACGAGACAGTGGAATGCCCATCCAGTGCGCGCAGGGCGAGCCTTGCGCTTCAATGGCGCCGGAATTGACCAGTTGCTCAAACTGCTGCATATCACATAGCAAAGGTTCGCCGGTTTTAGCCACATAACCGGTGAGGCCTCGCGAAAAGGCGCTGGAGGGCACCTGTTTAATCAGTTGTTGATCTTTTTCATCCGAAAAATATTGCAGGCTGTATTGCTGCTCTGCGGCATCATAAAATACCACGTAAAAATTCTCGGCTTTAAGCAGGTCTGACACCATGTTATGTATTGCTGGGTAGAACTCGCGCATATCACTGATGGTACTGGCTAACTCAGATAAGCGCAGCAAGGCACCTTGCGTGGTGTAAGCCTGCCGGTATCGTCCAACCAGAGTTGTCAGGCGCCGGCATTTTGCCAGCGTCAGCTGTAATTGTTGGGCAAGCTGCTTAGTCACGTGCAGTTAATTCCTTTTATCAACTTAACAGGTCGGACGGGTTTAGCATTTCCTATTATGCATAAAGTTTAACCACATGGAAGTCTGTTTGCATTAATCATCGGACTTCAGGCAAAAACTGCCTGTTAATAGCCAATTAGCTGATTTTTTTTGCAACAAAAAACCGCATTAACTAATGCGGTTTTTACAAGGAGCAAAGTACATTTTGCCGCGATAAAAACGTTATTAAGCGCCGTCAGTCATAAAGCGAATGGCCGCAGCGATTTCGTCTTCTGAGCAGCTGGCACAGGTACCCATGGCAGGCATATTATTAAAGCCATCAATTGAGTGTTTCAACATCACATCAAAACCCTGAGCTATACGCGGTTCCCAGGCTGCTGCATCGCCTGGTTTGGGTGCGTCTAAGGCCCCGGTACCATGACAGGCAAAACACGCTGCCTGATACACTTGCTGGCCGCTGCGAGGACCACTGGCTGTGGTGGCAGCAGCTGGTGCTGCTCCAGCTACATAGACCTGTCCCACTGGTGCAATACGTTTTGCAATAGCTTCTCTTTCTGCATCTGTGCTGGCATTTACCGCCAAAGTGCTTAGCAACAACATTAAGCCAACTGTGAATTTTTTCATGTGTTTGTTCCTATAAAAGAAATCTTTGACATACTTCCGGCATTATAGCCTGCAACTGTTGCTCAGTGGAAGAGCAGGCTGAAAACTGCAGTAAAAAGCAGCAAGGTAAAATGTGGTGATGTTGTGCCAGCACCATGCTGCTTTTCATCATCGCTTGTCGTGCAGGCCTTGCCAGTATTGCTATATGCTTTATCAGTCTTTTGAATGCTTTTTTTAAAGCAAAATTATTTAAAATTAGGACTAGGCAAGGCGCTTGATTGTGGTAGTCTAGTTCCCCGGTTGTGATTACTGCAGGCTGCCGCCAGTGGTAAATACCAAACGATAAAAAAGTTTTTCCACATAATGGATTAATAATAATAATTACAAGGGTTCTGTTCTATCCCCTCGTTTTTTTAAGTCAAATTAAGTAGTTAGCAGTAATTCTTTAACATGCCCTACATCAGGAGCGTGGCAATTTTCTATGGTTTTGCACAAAGTTATCCACAGCTTATGCCAGAGGATACCGGCTGCCGAACCCCTGCTGCTTTGCTGGCTGTAACCCCTTGGCTGTGGCATGCTATAACAAACAGAAATCGGATCGCTGACACTATGACTTATATTCCCACCAACCCGCTGATTTTGGTAGACGGCTCCTCTTATTTATTCCGCGCATATCATTCGCCACCGCATTTAACCAATTCTAAAGGTGAAGCTACCGGTGCCATCTATGGCGTAGTGAATATGCTTAAAAGCTTGCTGAAACAGTATAAGCCGAGCCAGATGGCGGTGGTGTTTGATGCGAAAGGGCCAACCTTTCGGAATGAGATGTACAGTGAATATAAAGCGCACCGTCCGCCAATGCCTGATGATTTGCGCAGCCAGATTGAGCCGCTGCACCAGATCATCCGTGCCATGGGGTTACCCTTATTGTGTATTAGTGGTGTAGAAGCGGACGATGTTATTGGTACTTTGTCACGCCAGGCCAGTCTGGCCGGTCGCCACACGCTAATCTCGACCGGTGATAAAGATATGGCGCAGCTGGTTGATCAACATGTGACGCTGATTAATACCATGACCAATACCCTGCTGGATCCTGAAGGGGTTAATGCTAAATTCGGTGTACCACCAGAGTTGATTATTGATTATCTGGCACTGATGGGTGACAAAGTCGATAACATTCCGGGATTACCGGGGGTGGGTGAAAAAACCGCAGCGGCTTTATTACAAGGGTTGGGCAGTATAGCGAGCATATATCAGCAGCTGGATAAAGTCGCCAGTCTGACGTTTCGTGGCGCTAAGACCATGGCAGATAAGCTGACAGAGTACCAGCAACAGCTGCAACTGTCATACCAGCTGGCGACTATTAAAACCGATGTTGAATTACCCTGCAAACTGGTAGATCTGACCATACAGCCGGCCAATCAGGCGCAACTGGCTGAACTGTTCCGGCAATGTGAGTTCCGCCGTTGGCTGGCCGAGGTGCTCAGCAACAGCGATGCCGCCGAGCCTGCTGCAGCTGAGCCAGAGCAGGCTACTGACGATGTGCAACCTCAACTGCTACCCGTAGCACTGGATCGCAGCCAGTACCAGACTATTTTACAACACAGTGATTTTAACCAACTGCTGGCGCTACTGGATAAAGCAGAACTGGTGGCTGTTGATACCGAAACCACCAGTTTAGATTATATGCAGGCAGAGCTGGTGGGGATGTCTTTTGCCGTAGCGCCAGGCCAGGCCTGGTACCTGCCACTGGCGCACGATTATGTTGGCGCGCCTGAGCAGTTAGATCGGCTGCAGGTGTTAGCGGCATTAAAAGGCTGGCTGGAAAACCCTGCCAAGACCAAGGTCGGTCAAAATTTAAAATACGACAAAAGTGTGCTGGCACGTTATGACATTAACCTGCAGGGCATTGCCTTTGACACCATGCTTGAGTCCTATGTGCTGAATTCGGTTGCCAGCCGGCATGATATGGATAGTTTGGCATTAAAGTATCTGGGACATAAAGCTATAAGTTTTGAAGAGATTGCCGGTAAAGGCGCTAAACAGCTGACTTTTAACCAGATAGCGCTGGAGCAGGCAGCCACTTATGCAGCAGAAGATGCTGACATTACGCTACAGTTGCACCAGACCTTGTGGCCACAAATTAAGCAGCACGATGCATTAGCTAAGGTACTGACAGACATCGAAATACCCCTGCTGAGTGTGTTATCCAGTATAGAGCGAACCGGCGTCTTGATAGATAGCAAGGTCTTAGCCGCGCAAAGTATTGAGTTAGCGCAGCGCATTGCTGAGCTTGAGCAGTTAGCTTATCAGCAGGCGGGTCAACCTTTTAATCTGGCGTCACCCAAGCAGCTACAGCAGATTTTATTTGAACAAATGAAACTGCCGGTATTGAAAAAAACGCCGGGTGGCACGCCCTCTACCGCGGAAGAGGTGTTAGCCGAATTGGCGTTAGACTATGAGTTTCCAAAACTGATCACTGAGCATCGGGGGTTAAGCAAACTGAAATCGACCTATACCGACAAACTGCCTAAAATGGTCAACCCTGAGTCGGGGCGGGTGCATACCTCTTACCACCAGGCGGTGGCTGCCACCGGGCGTTTAAGCTCAACGGATCCCAACCTGCAAAATATCCCCATACGTACTGCCGAGGGTAGGCGTATTCGCCAGGCATTTATTGCTCCGGCCGGTTGTAAAATACTGGCCATCGATTACTCGCAAATTGAGCTGAGGATCATGGCACATCTGTCTCAGGATCCGGCGCTGTTGGCAGCGTTTGCTGCAGGGCGTGATGTGCATAGCGCCACCGCTGCTGAGGTGTTTGCCGTAGCCTTAGCTGAGGTAACGCCAGAGCAGCGGCGCCGTGCCAAAGCCGTCAATTTTGGCTTGATTTATGGTATGTCAGCTTTTGGCCTGGCGAAACAACTGGGGATAAGCCGCCAGGATGCGCAACATTATGTCGACCTTTACTTTGAGCGTTTCCCGGGCGTACTGCAGTACATGGAGCGGACCAGAGCACAAGCGCATGAACATGGCTATGTCGAGACCATCTTTGGGCGCCGTTTATATTTGCCAGAAATTAATGCCAGTAATATGGCGCGCAAAAAAGGCGCTGAGCGCGCTGCCATTAATGCGCCGATGCAGGGCACGGCTGCCGATATAATTAAAAAGGCTATGCTGGATGTGCAGCAATGGATTACAGAGCATGGCGCTTCCAAAGTACGCATGATCATGCAGGTGCACGATGAATTGGTGTTTGAAGTCGACACGGCTGCGGAGCCGCAGATCACGCCTGAGTTAGTCAGTTTAATGGCGAATGCGGTGAAGCTGGATGTGCCGCTACTGGCTGAAGCGGGTCTAGGTGATAATTGGGATCAGGCGCACTAAGGTGGGGATGACGTTTCATTGGTCAGATTGGTAATTTTATTACATAAAATGTGCGGCCCAGCCAAATAATCGCATTTTTTGTAGTTTTATTACCAAAAAGACTTGCAATCGAACAAAATTTAGCTAAAATTTGAGCTGTAGGGTACAGAGGTAAGATATTCTATCTTTCAGCCACCAGACAGTTCAGCCTGTTGCAGCGTTTCTGCAGCCAAGCTTGACTAACCGGAATCACGAAAGAAGGCTCATTTAGCCGCCCCGCTGCTTGCAGCGGGGCGTTTTTTTTATTTTTTAAGCAGTCATAAAGCATCGATTATCTGTAGTAAAGATAAAAAGTGAAATAAAACTAGATTTTTTAGAGTAAAAACTTTAATTTCGCCAATGGCATTGCTATAATGCCGGCGTCTTAAGCGTAAGACACCCTGTTGATTTGAATTATATAGCTTCTCCCCGATTGCTATAACCGACCCTGACTCAGGGTCGGTTTTTTTTGGGCTGAGTTCAGGCCAGATTGTTAACCGGCGCTTGGCGTATCGGCACTAAACCACTCATCCAACACTTGCTCAAATTCAGGTAAGCCCATTTTGCTCAGCGAGCTGAACAACTGCACTCTGACATCACCCATAAAGGCCAGACTGGCCTCGCGCACTTCGAGCAAGGTTTTTTTGCGGGCGCCCGAGGCAAGTTTGTCGGCTTTGGTTAATAAAATCAGTACCGGCAACTGACTTTTTACTGCCCAGTGCACCAATTGTTGATCTAAATCTTTTAATGGGTGGCGAATATCCATCAATACCACCAGGCCTTGTAAACTTTGCCGTTTTTCAAGATACTCAGACAGCGATTTTTGCCATTTCTCTTTTACCGCCAGCGGCACCTTGGCAAAGCCATAGCCGGGTAAATCGATGAGCCTGCGCCCTTCGGTCAGGTTAAAGGTATTAATCAGCTGGGTACGACCCGGAGTTTTACTGGTACGTGCCAGACTGTTTTGCCGGGTCAGCGTATTTAAGGCACTGGATTTACCGGCGTTTGAACGTCCGGCAAAGGCCACTTCTATCCCGTGATCGGCTGGTAACGCCTTGATATCGGGGGCACTGGTAAGAAAACTGACATTTTGATAGTTAAATTTTGATTGTGACACAGCCTGCTCCGGCGGTTGCTTTAGCGACATTGTAACGGATCTGGCGGATCGGCAGAAGCTTTTGCCGCGTAGATGGGATTTTACTTTGGTCAGTTTCGTGTAAAATAGCCACAAACACCTTAAATTAACTTAACTTGCCAGATTGTTTGGCGCTGTAATGCGGACAGAGACGGATATAACATGAAAAAACTCTTACTTCCACTGACGCTGTTATTCGGTTTTATCGGGACAGCTAATGCTTTCGACGGTGATGCTGAGGCTGGCAAAGCCAAATCAGTAACTTGCGCGGCTTGTCACGGACCTGATGGTAACAGCCCGCTGGATATTTATCCGAAAATTGCTGGCCAGCATGCCGAATATTTATATAAACAACTGCAGGATTATAAGTTGGGTATGACCACGGCTGGTGCTCAGGGCCGCGCCAATGCCATTATGTATGGCATGGTGGCAACCTTGTCAGATCAGGATATGAAAGATTTATCTGCTTTTTTTGCCTCGCAACGTATGAAGCCAGGCAGCACGCCTGAAAACGTCATTGAGCGTGGCGAGCAACTGTATCGTGGCGGCGATGCTGAGCGCGGTATTGCCGCTTGTATTGCTTGCCACGGTCCACGTGGTGTTGGTACCAGTCTGGCAGGTTTTCCAAAAATTTCTTTCCAGAATGCAGAGTATCTGCGCATTACGTTAAAAGAGTTTCGCAGTGGAGCACGCGCTAATGACATGAATGGCATGATGCGTGATATTGCGAAAAAATTATCTGATGAAGATATTGAAGTGTTAGCGCAATATTTGGGTGGCTTGCACTAACCTCCAGCTGATTTCATCGGGAAATAAGCAAAAAAGCCGGTATAGCAACCGGCTTTTTTGTTATACAAACAGCAAAAATGATTGAAACATGACTAAGATTGCTATTTCAGTGAATTTTTTTGAACTTTTTATCATTGATGTTATGTTAATTAACAGCCTGAAAATTAATAACTTTTCATAAATACCGCTAATTTATGCGCTTTTTTTTCAGCAATTGCTTGTCATTTTGGTAAATCGGAGTAAATTAATGGCAGTTACTTTTAGTAACACTTAACAAAAAGGACGAGCGTCAACGCGGCAAGGAAGTGTCAGTGCCTGTTGTAACAGACGGTACCTTTAAGTGCATCGGGAAGATGCCCGGCGAAAGCCAAGCACATGGATGACTACAAAAGTATCAGGAAGATCGCGAATAAGAAAATCTTTAGCATGGAAGCAAACTAATAATATACGGAAACTTAAAAACAGGGTGTTGATAACGCGTTAGGATGACTTAGCGGAATTGAGAGAAGTGTCCACCTAGACACAAGTATACACAGGGCGATAAGATTTTCTTATCGCCCTTTTGTTTTCAGGCTTCGCTATGTCTATTTTTACCAAGCTGCAACCTGTTGCACCAAACCACCTTTGTCCACTGTGCGATGCTACTGCTATTCACTGGTTTTCAGAGGATGCACGCCGGGTCTATTATCAGTGCCAGCAATGTCAGCTGGTGTTTGCCGATCGTCTTAGCCTGTTAAGCCCCGATGCTGAATTAGCTCAGTACCAATTGCATAATAACGATATAGCAGACAGCGGATACCGTGCTTTTTTGTCGCGTTTGGCCACGCCTTTGTTGCAACATTTACCGGGCACAGGCTTACAGGGATTAGATTTTGGTTGTGGGCCCGGGCCCTTACTGGCACAGATACTGACAGAAGCCGGCCACAAGATGCACATATGGGATCCATTTTTTGCTAATCAGCCGGCAGTATTGCAGCAGCAATACGACTTTATTTGTTGTACTGAGGCTATAGAGCATTTTATTTCCCCTTCAGTGGAGTGGCAATTGTGGCAGCAACTGCTAAAACCACAGGCGATATTGGCCATTATGACCAAACGCTACACTGATGCGATAGCCTTCGCTGGCTGGCATTACAAAAACGATCCGACTCATGTCAGTTTTTTTGCTGAGTATACCTTTGCCTGGTTAGCGCAACGCGATGGTTTAATTGTGCGCTATATGGCGAATGATGTGGTGCTTTTGCAGAAAGCTGGTTAAAATATGCGCCCCTTTTTATAGGTATCAAACATGACGCGTCAAAAAAAATCCCGTGGTAGTGCTGTTAATGGTCAGCGCCATCTGCCGGCCAGTGAAATTCGTAAAACTCGTGAGCACAAAGAAGAATCCAAGAAAAAAGGGGCTGGCTTAAAATCGGGTAACCGCAATAGTTTGCAACAGCAACCAACAGCTAATCATGATGGTGGCAACAGCAAAAAAGATCCGCGTATAGGCAGTACTAAGCCTATTCCTTTGCTGCCTGAAACTGTGGCCGAGACGTCAATGCCGGCAGTTAACTTTGCCCCGAAAGCCAGTTTACAAAAGGTAAAAGCTGAGACTATCAGCCCGGAGCAAGAGCTGGCAGACATTGAGCAGGATCCACGTTTGCAGCAGTTGTTAGAGCGGGTAGAACAGGATGAAGTGCTAACAGGTAAAGACGCTAAATATTTTAATGCTAAAACCGCCCGCATGGAGCAGCTCATGGCTGAACTGGGCTTACTTACTGAAGATGAGTCGGCTGAAGATGAACCCACTGAAACGCTGGATCCACTAGCCGCTTTTGAGCGTACTGACTGGCGTAAAGACATTCTAGGTGATGAGGATTCTCAGTGACGGTATTCTGGTGGTGTTTGTTAGCGGTTGGCGTATGCATTGTTGCGGGACTGGCGTTTTATGCTGGCCGTCTATTGTGGCAATTGCAGCTACAGCGCCAACAACAACAGCAGCAACAACAGAAACAACAACTGCAGCAGCAGGAAAAACGTGACTATTTGCAGCAAAGCATCCTGTTGATTAGTAAAGCGATGCAGCAAGATCAATGTGAGTTATCTGAAGGTGCTCTGCGGTTATGGGTATTACTGGATCACTGGCCTGATGCCAATAAACCGGATGCTGAAGCCAGCTATCCAGGGTTATTTAAGATGTATCAGGTGGTAAAAGACATGCCTACTCACAAGGCTCGTAAAGCGCAGGACAAGAAGTTGACGCGACAGCAAGATAAATTAAGACTGCAAGCTGAGCTGGATTATAAAGTATTAATTATTGAAGATGTGACTAAGCTAATTGTCCGCTTTAGTGACCCAGCGGACAATTCAACAGCTACAGATCCAGCTGTTAAAACAATTCATTAAGACTTATTGTTTGTAAATTCGCCCTGCTTTCATTACAAAATTAACCTTGCCCATCAAGCTTATATCTGTAAGCGGGTCGCCGGGTACTGCAATAATATCGGCGATTTTACCCTGACGAATACTGCCCAGTTCTGCTTCAACACCCAGTAACCGTGCCCCCTCAATGGTCGCTGAGTGAATAGCGGCCAGTGGCGGCATGCCGGCCTCGGTCATAAATACAAATTCTTGCCAGTTATCGCCATGAGCAAATACCCCTGCATCGGTGCCAAAGGCGATTTTGACGCCGGCTTTATAGGCGTTGGCAAAGGTTTGCTGAATTAATGGCCCTATTGCTGCAGCTTTAGGCCTGACCAGTGCTGGGAAAAAGCCGTCGATGTCGGCCTTTTGTTGCACCCACTTACCGGCACTAATGGTGGGTACATAGTAGGTACCATATTGCTTCATTAACGCCATGGTGGTTTTATCCATGTAGGTGCCATGCTCAATCGAATTGACCCCGGCACGAATCGCCCGCTCCATGCCCTCTTTACCATGTGCGTGCACGGCAACTGTCATACCATAGTCTTTAGCGGTACTAACAATTGCCTCCAGCTCTTGTTCGGTAAATTGTGGGTTTTGGCCACTTTTGGCCACACTGAGCACACCACCTGTCGCGGTCACTTTAATCAGATCTGCCCCTTCCTTGTAGCGCTGACGTACCGCTTTGCGAGCTTCGTCCGCACCATTTATCACGCCATCTTTAGGACCAGGATCGCCTATCAGCGCAAACGCCAGACCATTGGTCGGGTCGGCATGGCCGCCAGTGGTGGCGATAGACTTGCCTGCAGCATAAATACGCGGGCCTTTAACATAGCCGTCATTTATCGCTTTGCGCAGCGCGACACTGATATGGTGACCGTCACCTAATTCTCTAACGGTAGTAAAGCCCGCCATGAGGGTCCGCTCGGCAAACACGGCGCCACGCAGTGCAAAATCTGCTTCGTTCATACGCTGTGCTTCAGTGTACACCGTTGGACTGAATTGGGTATAAAAGTGGGTGTGCATGTCCATCAGGCCAGGCATAACCGTATGCTGGCGCAAATCTATCACCGTGTCCCCGGCGGTAGCTTGCTGATAACCTGCTGTTACCCCCACAATTTTGTCATGTTCAATGACGATGGTGTATTGACGGAGCGGCTGTTTATGCTCAGCGGTGATTAAGGTACCTGCATGTATAAGTGTAGCGGCCAGTATGCTGTTACTACAAAGCAACAGGCTACAGGCTGCAGCAATAGGAGTGATCTTCATAGTTATCTGCCTGATAGTTCGACCAGAATGTCATGCAGTCTGCGCCTTGTCCCACAGATTAAGCAAGATGATTGCGGTATAGCTGGTTTTTTTTCCGACCAATTGTAGGAGCAGATCTGGTGCTTCATTTGCTTAGTAGATGCCGAGGGTATAAACATAACCGGCACTTTTTAGCTGCAAATGCTGCTGGCCGTTGCAATACACACTTGTTGCTTGCTCTATCAACTGATAGTACAGATTGCGATGTATGTTGGCACTGAGGCCGCGCCATAAATACAGATAGGGTAAGTTTGTCTCAGGGTTTAGCCGCATTGGAAAGCGCGGGCTAAGTAAAATGTCATCGTCAATGTTAGTGCTAAACTGCAATACCGGGCCTTGCGGGCTATCCAGCCACTGGCTGGTAAGAAGCATAAAGGGCGCATCCTCAACCGTGATGCGGATTTTCTCTGCCGGGGTTTGCAGGTAATATTGCTGCTGCTGGCAGGTTAGCACAGACGCAAAGAGTTTAATCAGCGGCTGGCGTTTAATCTCGCTGCCCTGATAAAACCAGCGGCCATCCGCCGCTATATGGAGCGGTAGCTCACCACAAAACGCGGGTTGCCATTGATTAACCGGTGCTAAAGCCGGGCCTTGAAGTCGTTGTTGTAGTTGAAGCAAATCCATAGCGAAATGCCATTAGTCTATTGCAATGAGGAAAAGGTTTAAGCATAGCGGAAAAATGACAGGGTGATAACCACAAAAAAGTGGGGTGACTGATGGGGCTCGAACCCACGACAACCGGAATCACAATCCGGGGCTCTACCAACTGAGCTACAATCACCACTT
>NZ_DAINOE010000061.1:0-19199 GCF_036735525.1 Arsukibacterium sp.
GCGAATACTGAGTAACCGCTGTGCTCGATCGCGATGTTCCGGATCAGTTCCATCATGTTTACGGTTTTACCTACACCGGCACCACCGAACAGACCGACTTTACCGCCTTTAGCAAAGGGGCATACTAAGTCGATAACTTTAATACCGGTTTCCAACAGGGCGTTTGATGCCGCTTGCTCTTCGTATGAAGGGGCTGCGCGGTGGATTGACCAGCGCTCTTCTTCACCGATAGGACCAGCTTCGTCAATCGGGTTACCTAATACGTCCATAATACGACCTAAGGTCGCTTTACCAACAGGTACCTGAATGGCTTTACCAGAATTTCCTACTAAGGTGCCACGACGTAAACCGTCAGTAGTACCCATTGCGATTGTACGCACTGTACCGCCACCCAGCTGTTGCTGTACTTCCAGCACTAAACCAGCCAGATCACCGTCAGTCACGTTTAACGCGTCATAGATGCTAGGTACCGCGTCTTGTGGAAAATCGATATCCACAACGGCGCCAATGATTTGGACGACCTTACCTTGACTCATGATGTTTCCTCAAAATTCTCAAAACTGTTCACCTTAGCCAACAGCTGCCGCACCTGCGACAATCTCGCTGAGCTCCTGGGTAATCGCGGCCTGACGTGCTTTGTTGTACACAAGCTTCAGGTCATCCATCAGATTACCGGCGTTATCGGTAGCGGCTTTCATTGCTACCATACGCGCTGCGTGCTCGCTGGCTGCGTTTTCAACCACACCCTGGTATACCTGTGATTCCATGTAGCGATCCATCAGCATATCTAAAATAGGCTGCGGATCCGGCTCGTACAGGTAATCCCAACGGTGCTCGCGGTTAGCGATATCTGTTTTTGGCAAAGGTAAGAGTTGATCGATCACTGGCTCTTGCTTCATGGTATTGACAAAGGTGTTATATACCAGGAATAAGCGGTCAATCCGGCCTTCCAGGTAGGCTTGCAGCATCACCTTAACCGTACCAATCACATCAGCCAAACGTGGTACATCGCCTGAACCTGTTTGTTGTGCTACTACCTTGCCACCAAAGCGTCGGAAAAAGGCCGTGGCTTTGTTGCCGATAACAGCAAACTCAGTCTCCACATTCTGGCTTTTCCAATGTTTCAGCTCCAGCACAACTTTCTTAAACTCGTTGGTATTCAGGCCACCGCAAAGACCGCGATCGGTAGAAATGATAATGTAACCAACTCGTTTAACATCACGCTCTTCTAAATAAGGGTGACGGTATTCGATGTTACCATTAGCAATGTTACCAATAACTTTGCGCATACCTTCAGCGTATGGGCGGGTTGCAGCTACGCGCTCTTGCGCTTTGCGCATTTTGCTGACCGCAACTTTTTCCATAGCACTGGTGATCTTGCGAGTATTGTTAATACTCCCGATCTTACTTTTTATCTCTTTACCACCGGCCATGACTGTATCTCCGTTTCGTTCAACGAACGGGGTGGCTATTGCCACCCACGTTAATTACCAGGTTTGAGTCGATTTGAATTTCTCAATCGCTGCTTTGAGCGACGACTCAATCTGATCGTTGTAATTACCGGTTTTAGCGATATCAGCCATCAGCTCGGCGTGTTCAGCTTTCATATAAGACAGTAAAGCGGCTTCAAAATCCTGGATTTTGGCTACGTCTACATCTTTCATAAAGCCTTTTTCGATAGCGAAAATAGACAGACCCATTTCAGCTACAGACATCGGGCTATACTGCAGCTGTTTCATCAGCTCAGTAACCTTTTGACCGTGCTCTAACTGGGCGCGGGTCGCTTCGTCCAAATCAGAAGCAAACTGCGCGAACGCGGCCAGTTCTGAATACTGTGCTAAGGCCAGACGGATACCACCACCTAATTTCTTGATGATTTTAGTCTGTGCTGCACCACCTACCCGTGATACCGAAATACCCGCGTTAACCGCAGGGCGGATACCGGCATTAAATAAATCGGTTTCAAGGAAGATTTGACCATCGGTAATCGAAATTACGTTGGTTGGTACGAAAGCCGATACGTCACCCGCCTGGGTTTCAATGATTGGCAGCGCGGTTAAAGAACCGGTCTTACCTTTCACTTCACCATTGGTTAAACGCTCTACATAGTCAGCATTAACGCGTGATGCCCGCTCCAGCAAACGAGAGTGAAGATAAAATACGTCGCCTGGATAAGCTTCACGACCTGGTGGACGGCGTAACAGCAATGAAATTTGACGGTAAGCCACAGCTTGCTTCGACAAATCATCATAAACAATCAGCGCATCTTCACCGCGGTCACGGAAGTATTCACCCATAGTACAGCCAGAGTATGGCGCCAGGAATTGCAGTGCTGCCGCTTCAGAAGCAGAGGCCACGACAACGATAGTGTTAGACAGGGCACCGTGCTCTTCCAGCTTACGTACTACGTTAGCAATGGTCGAGGCTTTCTGACCGATAGCCACGTAAATACATTTTACGCCGGTGGTTTTCTGGTTGATGATGGCATCAATCGCCAGTGCCGTTTTACCGGTCTGACGGTCACCGATCAACAATTCACGCTGACCACGGCCGATTGGGATCATCGCATCAACCGATTTGTAACCGGTCTGCATTGGCTGGTCGACCGATTGACGATCGATAACGCCAGGGGCGATTTTTTCTACCGGCGCAAAACCAGCAGCATCAATCGGGCCTTTACCATCGATAGGCGCACCTAAGGTATTTACTACCCGGCCTAACAATTGCGGACCAACTGGTACTTCTAAGATACGGCCAGTGCTTTTTACTTTGGTGCCTTCGGTTAAGTCCGCGTACGGACCCATGACTACCGCACCCACTGAATTACGTTCTAAGTTCAGCGCGATAGCATAACGGTTGCCAGGAAGCTCAATCATCTCGCCCTGCATACAATCTGCAAGACCGTTGATACGGATAATACCGTCAGTTACCTGAACGATAGTACCTTCGTTACGAGCTTCACTGACCACGTCGAACTGAGCAATACGACTTTTGATCAGTTCTGATATTTCAGTGGAATTCAGTTGCATTCTCTGTTCCCCAATTAAGACTGCAGCGCAGTTGCTAAACGATCCAGCTTACCGCGGATCGAGCCATCAATTACCATGTCACCTGCTTTGATCAGCATGCCGCCAACCACTGCAGGATCTTCGCTACAGTTCAATTTAACTTTGCGTGCCAAACGTTGCGATAATGCTGCGGCTAGCTTGTCTTGTTGTGCTTTAGAAAGCTTGGTAGCAGAAACCACAGTAACGTCGATTTCTTTTTCAAACTCAGCTTTAAGCGCAATAAAGGCAGCTAACACTTCAGGCAACGCCAACAAGCGATGATTTTCTGCCATCACTTTAATAAAGTTCTGGCCGTGCTCATTGAGTTGCTCACCACATACCTGAATAAACAGACCGGCCTGCTTGTCAGCAGCGCCGTTGGCGCCCAAATAAGCGCCAACCTGGTCGTTCTTTGCTACTTCAGCAGCAAAGGCCAACATCTGTAACCAGGCGTCCAGTGCTTTTTGCTCTACCGCAAAATCAAAGGCCGCTTTGGCGTAAGGACGAGCAATATTAGTCAAATCAGACATAGCTCATCCTCTTACAGTTCTTGAACCAGTTTTTCCAGAATGTCGCTGTGAGCAGCTTCATCAATAGAACGTTGCAGAATTTTCTCTGCGCCGGCTACTGCTAATGCAGCAACTTGCTTGCGCAGCTCTTCGCGTAAACGGTTACGTTCCGCTTCAAGTTCTGCTTTCGCTTGCGCCAGAATGTTGTCACGCTCGGCGTTAGCTTTGTGCACGGCTTCATCAATCATTTTGGCTTCGCGTTTTTTCGCTTGCTCAATAATGTCTGCCGCCTGCGCTTTAGCATCTTTTAACTGATCTTTGGCTTTGTCCTGGGCTAATGCCAGGTCTTTTTCCGCAAGATCAGAAGCCGCTAAACCGTCAGCAATTTTTTTCTGGCGCGCTTCGATCGCATTGATCAGCGGCGGCCATACAAATTTCATACAGAACAGCACGAACACCGCAAATGCGATTAATTCGCCCAGCAGAGTGGCGTTTAAATTCACGACCGCTCCTCCTTAGTTAACAGTTGTTCGGAATAACACAAACCTTCAATTACATTGCGAACAACATGTACATGGCGATACCAACGCCAATCATCGCAACGGCATCGATCAGACCTGCCAGGATGAACATTTTAACTTGCAGTGAAGGGGCCAGTTCTGGTTGACGCGCACAAGCTTCTAAGAACTTGCCACCCATGTTACCGAAACCCAGTGCAGTACCGATAGCACCGAAACCGATTAACAGAGCAACTGCGATTAATTTAAGACCTAATACAAGTTCCATTTTTTTCTCCGATATTTCAATAGTTAAAGTTAAAGTTTAAAAAATTAGTGATTATCTGAACTGGCCATGCTTAGGTAAACAATGGTCAGCATCATAAATACAAACGCCTGCAGCACTATTACCAGAATGTGGAATACCGCCCAGACAAAGTGCAGTGGTAACTGCGCTAAACCCACGGCACCAATCAGGATAAAAATCATCTCACCGGCGTACAGGTTACCGAACAAACGCAGTGCCAGTGAAAATGGCTTAGCCACCAGCGCGATAGTTTCCAGTAACAAGTTAGCGGGGATCAGTACGATTTGCAGTGGTACGTTTTTGCTGCTGAACGGATGCAGCGTCAATTCTTTAATAAAGCCCAACACACCTTTAATGCGGATGGAATAACCGATCATCAGTATAAACACACCTATGGCCAGCGCCGCTGTCAGGTTAATGTCAGTCGTCGGTACAATTTTCATGTACACGTCGTGGCTGTCCATGCCTAGCGCTTGTTCACCAACGAAACCGGCAAAGGCAGGCAGGAAGTCGACTGGGATTAAATCCATCAGGTTCATCAGGAACACCCAGACAAAGATGGTCAGTGCCAGTGGTGCGATCAGTTTGCTTTTACCGTGGTAGGTGTCTTTGACGTTAGTGGCAACCAGTTCAACCACCATTTCAATAAAACACTGAAATTTACCCGGCACGCCGGTGGTAGCTTTGCTGGCAGCACTGCGGAAGATCCATAAAAAGATCAAGCCCAGGCCAATAGACCACGCTAATGTATCAATATGCCATGTCCAGAACCCGGCCTCACTACACGCTTTATTAAATGCGACACTGCCATCGACAGTACACATTTTGGCGTTAGTAAGGTGGTGCTGAATATGGCCAGAGAGGGTTAACTCTTCACCTGCAGCCATGTTTCATCCCAATTATCAATGTTTAAAGAAAATCGCGGTCGACCATTGTGCGAATAATGTCAATATAAAGCCCGCCATAAGCGGGCCGGCAGCGATTGGCTGCTGCATAACAACGACAAACAACACTATGGTCAAAACTATTTTAAGCGAGTGGCCTCGCATCATGGCCGTTCTCGCTTGCTCTGCGCTGCCTCGTCCTAAAAACCAAAACGCAAACAAGGCAAAAACTAAATTTGGTACTGCCGCTATCAGACCACCTTTAAACGCCGAACGGGCTGCCGGTTCGCCATTTATCAGATAAAACACCAGCGCAACCACAGCTGCTACGGCGACCTGACAAGCAATCAACTTATATGCTGATAGTCTGACCTGACGAGGATTCAGTTCCATGATAACTCCGCTGGTTCTGTCAGCCTGCATTCAGGGTAAAAATCAGCCGTAAGTATACTTATTTAGCCCTGTTTTGCAACTAAAAGCCATTTTAGCGGCAGCGAAAACACTAAAGTTGATCGCTTAGCTGAAACTTTTCAATAATGCCGTCTAGTTCATCCAGGCTGCTGTAGCGGATCACCAGCTGGCCTTTGCCTTTTTTATTACAGTTTATTTCAACTGCCGCGGCAAACCGCTCACTTAACCGCTGCTCCAGCGCTACCACATCCGCATCTTTTAACTTAGGTTCTACCAAGGCTGCGGGCTCTAATAAGCGCCTGACCAGTTTCTCAGTATCGCGAACCGTTAGTTGCTTAGCGGCCACCAGGCGGGCGGTATCGGATTGTTCTGCACCCTCTAGTGCCAGCAAGCAGCGGGCATGGCCCATTTCGATATCACCATGCTCAAGCAGCACTTTTACATCATCATTCAGCTGATTTAACCGCAGGTAATTGGTCACAGCTGTGCGTGATTTGCCGACGGCATCGGCTACTTGTTGGTGAGTTAATTCAAATTCGGATAATAAGCGCTGCAGTGCTATCGCTTCTTCCATGGCATTTAAGTCTTCACGCTGAATGTTTTCAATCAAGGCGATAGCAACGGCGGCTTCATCCGGCACATTTTTAATTATGCAGGGAATCCTATCTAGCTGTGCTAACTGTGCCGCACGCCAGCGCCGTTCACCGGCAATGATTTCAAAGCTGTCTGCACCTAATTGGCGTACCACTATAGGTTGAATAACACCCTGAGCGCGGATAGAACTGGCCAGCTCTTCTAAAGCCGGTTGCGACATATCTTTGCGGGGTTGATATTTGCCGGGGCGTAAAAACTCAATCGGTATATTTTGCAATTGCGCGCTCTGAATTGCTGCATCTTGCTGCTGGGGGCTATTGGCTGTGAGTAGGGCATCTAAGCCCCTTCCGAGGCCACGTTTTTTAACTGACATCAATCATTTCCCTTAATTTTCAGTGCTTACACTGAGCTGGCCGGCTTAGTGTTTTTTTTCTCAGAGCGGCGCAGTATCTCGCCGGCCAGGGCCAGATAGGCTTTAGAGCCTGTTGAGCTTTTATCGTAATACATTACCGGAGTACCAAAACTTGGCGCTTCTGCCAGCCGAACGTTACGCGGGATCACTGCCCGGTATACCTTATCACCAAAGTGTTGTTTTAACTGCTCAGAGACATCATTGGCCAACCGATTACGTGGATCGTACATGGTACGCAAAATACCTTCGATACGCAGCTCGGCATTAACCACTGCGGCCAGCTGGTTAATGGTATCGACCAGCGCCGTCAAGCCTTCCAGCGCAAAATATTCGCACTGCATCGGCACCAGCACGCTATCGGCTGCTGCCATGGCATTAACGGTTAACATATTCAGTGAAGGAGGGCAGTCAATAAAGATAAAATCATAGCTGCTGCGGTAGGCTTTCAGAGCATTGCGCAGGCGCAGTTCGCGGGCAAACACGTTCATTAGCCGCACTTCTGCCGCAGTGACATCCGCATTGGCGCCGATTAAGTGATAGCCACCGCTGGTTTCTTTAACCACGACCTCAGACAGCGGTTTTTCATCAATTAATAATTCATAGGCGGTGGCAGCGAGTTGATATTTATCTACGCCGCTACCCATAGTGGCATTGCCCTGAGGATCCAGATCTATCAGCAATATTTTGCGCTTCGTTGCGGCCATAGATGCCGCCAGATTTACCGCCGTCGTTGTTTTACCGACGCCGCCTTTCTGGTTTGCAATGGCGATAATCTTGCCCACAAGGATCCCTCATAATGGTTAGGTTTTGGCCAGCTCGACCAAATGACGCTGTGCGTCCAATGTTGGTACTTGTAACGGTTGAATGGCGATTACTTTAACAAAATCCGGCAAAGCTGCAATTTCTTCTTGCACTGCTGCACCTTTCATGGCGAAAAAGCGGCCGTCTGTAGCGGGCAAATGCTTGCACCAGTGCAGCATATCAGTCATGGAGGCAAATGCCCGGCTAATGACGCCATCATAGCCAACTGAAGGATGATGATCTTCAACCCGACACTGCACAGGACTGATGTTGTTTAAGCCTAGTTGTAATTTCACCTGATTTAAAAAGCGGATGCGTTTGCCCAAGCTATCGAGCAAGATAAAGTGCTTATCCGGATAATAGATGGCCAGTAATACGCCGGGTAAGCCCGGGCCTGTGCCAACATCAATAAAACGTTCGCCATGCAGATAAGGGGCCACCACTAAGCTGTCCATCACATGCTTGATCAACATGTCGCTTGGTTCGCGCACTGACGTCAGATTATAAGCACTGTTCCATTTATCCAGCAATTGCACATAACTGATACATTGCTGTAATTGTTGCTCTGACAGGGTCAGCTCGGTTTGTGCAACCAGTGCGCGTAACTGCTCTAACATGCTGATCCTTATTGCATTTTACATAATTCAGGCTGATTTTCGTAGCAAACCTTGTTTTTTCAGATATACCAACAACAGTGAAATAGCCGCCGGGGTAACGCCGGAAATGCGCGAAGCCTGGCCAACAGTGCCTGGCTGGCTTTGGTTTAATTTCATGATCACTTCATTGGATAAGCCTTTAACGGATTTATAATCGAAGTGTTCTGGTAATTTCGTTGCTTCATTACGCTGCTGTTTAGCAATTTCATCCTGTTGCCGGTTGATATAACCTTCATATTTAATTTGAATTTCAACTTGTTCAGCAGCAATAGCATCGGTTAGTGCCGGGCCTAATTCAGCTATGGCCATTAATTGCTGGTAGCTCATTTCAGGGCGGCGTACTAATTCTTCTAAACTGGCTTCACGGCTTAACGGTGTTTTCAGTAACTGATTTACTGCAGCTAAGGCGCTATGTTGCGGATGGATCCAGCTTTGACGCAGCCGTTGCCGCTCCAGCTCAATTTGTTCCATTTTTTCATTAAAAGCCTGCCAGCGAATATCATCAACTAAACCAAGTTCACGGCCTTTGCTGGTTAAACGGGCATCAGCATTATCTTCACGCAGCATTAAACGGTATTCGGCGCGGCTGGTAAACATACGGTAGGGCTCTTTAGTGCCTTGCGTCGTCAAATCATCTACTAACACACCGAGGTAGGCTTGATCACGGCTGGGTGCCCAACTGTCGCGCTCTGAGGCAAATAAAGCGGCATTTAAGCC
This sequence comes from Arsukibacterium sp., assembly GCF_036735525.1. NCBI lineage: Bacteria > Pseudomonadati > Pseudomonadota > Gammaproteobacteria > Chromatiales > Chromatiaceae > Arsukibacterium > Arsukibacterium sp. Next base: position 8,836 of record NZ_DAINOE010000061.1, read on the forward strand.
CGCTAATAAACCCTGAGCACCGGCTTCTTCATAGCCTGTTGTACCGTTAATCTGGCCTGCAAAAAATAAGCCTTTAATATGTTTGGTTTCCAGCGAGTTTTTCAGATCGCGTGGGTCAAAAAAATCATATTCAATAGCATACCCCGGGCGGGTAATATGGGCGTTCTCCATACCTTTAATTGAGCGTACAATTGACATCTGTACGTCAAAAGGCAAGCTGGTTGATATGCCATTTGGATACAATTCGTGGGTGGTTAAGCCTTCTGGTTCAATAAAGATCTGATGCTTGTCTTTATCTGCAAAACGCATCACTTTGTCTTCAATTGATGGGCAATAGCGTGGGCCTATACCTTCAATAACACCGGTATACATCGGCGATCTGTCCAGATTATCCCGGATCACCTGATGTGTATGTTCATTGGTATAGGTGATATAGCATGGGATTTGACGTGGTTGATCGCTGTGCTTACCTAAAAATGAAAATACCGGTGTTGGGTTATCACCTGGTTGTGGCTGCATTACTGAAAAATCAACGGTTCTGGCATCAATGCGCGGTGGCGTACCGGTTTTTAATCTGTCTACCCTAAAAGGTAAGGCACGTAATCTTTTCGCCAGTGCAATCGACGGCGGATCGCCAGCTCTGCCACCTGAAAATTGTTCTAGACCAATATGGATCTGGCCACCAAGAAAGGTACCAACGGTTAATACTACGGCTTTTGCCCTGAAGCTTAAACCCATCTGGGTAATAACGCCTTTGACCTGATCTTGTTCGACAATAAGATCATCACAGCCTTGCTGAAAGATTTTAAGATTAGGCTGGTTTTCCAGAATCTGGCGAATGGCTGCACGGTACAATTGTCTGTCTGCCTGAGCACGAGTAGCTCTAACAGCCGGGCCTTTTGAGCTGTTCAGGGTCCGAAACTGGATACCACCCTGATCAGCAGCCATTGCCATAGCACCACCTAATGCATCAATTTCTTTTACCAGGTGGCCTTTGCCAATACCGCCAATAGCTGGATTACATGACATCTGGCCCAGGGTTTCGATGTTATGGGTCAATAATAAGGTGTTAAGACCCATGCGAGCTGCTGCTAATGCGGCTTCAGTGCCAGCATGGCCACCACCTACCACGATCACATCAAAGGTTTCATCAAACAGCATATCAGCCTCATGTTACATAGATCTTAAAACAGGGCGCGTATTGTATCGCGATCCGGGGCTGATGGGAAAGCCGTAAATGGATCTGGATCCGCGTTAATATAGATAAGATCTATTTAAAGATCTTTTTACTGTTACTACTATTACTGAGCTGTTTTTTGGTGCATAACCTTGTTTTATTGCTATAGATCAAACTGTTATTAGCGATCAGATCCTGTGATCAAGCAAGGATCAACACTGGTGTAACGTGTGGGTACTTTGAGCTTTTATGCACAGGCCTCGCCTAAAATATTTTAATAAACTGGATAAGTACAGCTTAATAACCGTATAAAACTGTAGTTATGCACAATTAACTTTTTAAATTAGGTATTTTGTGAGTAAGTTGAGTGTAACTTGGGGGTAAGCCGGATCTGTCTTAGCGCAGATCCGACATTAGCTGTTTAGCTTACAGAGAGTTAGCCCTGGTTATGCTGCAATGCCGTTTGCAGATGATGCAGCCAACCTAGTGCGATATCTTCTGGTAGTTCGGCTTGTTGCGCATCTATTTTAAGCATGGGTAACAGCAGTTTTGCTGCTTTAAGTTGAAGCAAATTCTGCAGTTTTTCACCGGCTAAACAAAAAGTATCGTAACTGGAGTCACCTAAAGTGATCACGGCGAAAGAAAGTGTGGTAAGATCACTTTGATCTTGTGCTAATTGATCCGCAAAGGGTTGAATATTATCAGGCAGATCTCCTGCACCATAGGTGGATGTAATCACTAACCAGACTGCGGTCCGGTTTAGCTGATTGAGTTCGGGTTTAAGATGAATGTTAACTTCATAACCCGCTTGTACCAGTGTTTCAGCAACTTGTTCTGCCACATATTCCGCTGCGCCCATTTGGCTGCCAACGAGGATTTCAATCATTTGAACCTCTTTTTAGTGAAATGATTGGCTATACTACTGGAATAAAATCGGACAAAGCTATGCTTTTTCGGCCGATTTCGCGTTTTTACTCTCATTGCAGGCAAAGTAGAAACGGCAATTGCACTACCACTACGCCTGCGTGTTATTGAGGTTTAAACAAAGTATGTCTGACTCCTTGTCATTTTCCCAGCTGATGCTGCCGGAACCCCTGGTGCGTGCGGTAACTGAACTTGGTTACGAAACACCTTCGCCAATTCAGGCGGCGGCGATCCCTAAACTATTAGCTGGCGAAGATGTGTTAGGCCAGGCGCAAACAGGTACTGGTAAAACAGGTGCTTTTGCGTTGCCATTGTTAGCACGGTTAGATCCTGCGCAAAATGATCCACAAATTTTGGTATTGGCGCCAACCCGTGAGCTGGCTATTCAGGTAGCTGAAGCTTTTCAGGCTTATGCGCGCTATATGCCAGCTTTCCATGTACTGCCGTTATACGGTGGTCAAAGTTATACCAACCAGCTGAAGTCACTGAAACGGGGTTCTCAGGTTATCGTTGGTACACCGGGTCGTATTCTTGATCACTTAGATCGGGGTACCTTAAAACTGGATAAACTGCGTGCTATCGTGCTGGATGAAGCCGATGAGATGCTGCGAATGGGCTTTATTGATGATGTACAAACCATCATGGATGCGACCCCTCCAGGCCGTCAGGTTGCGATGTTCTCGGCGACTATGCCAGCGCAGATCCGTGCTATTGCCCAGAAGCATTTAAAAAATGCTGAAGAAATTAAAATTGCTTCTAAAACCAGTACCGTTGAGCGTATTACCCAGCGTTATGTGTTGTTAGATGCAAACCAGAAGCTGGATGCATTAACCCGCTTACTGGAAGGTGAAGAATACGATGCCAGCATTGTATTTGTGCGTACCAAAAGCGCCACCGAAGAAATCGCTGAAAAGCTGGTGGCCCGTGGTTATGCGGTGGCCTGCTTAAATGGTGACATGAATCAGGCGCATCGCGAGCAGACTATCCGCCGCATGAAAGCCAGCCAGTTAGATATTATTGTTGCTACCGATGTTGCCGCCCGCGGCCTTGATGTTGAGCGGATTAGCTTAGTGGTTAACTATGATATTCCGTATGACAGTGAAGCTTATGTGCACCGTATTGGTCGTACAGGCCGCGCCGGTCGCGAAGGTAAAGCGATTTTGTTCGTATCGCCACGTGAACGTCGCTTACTGCGCACTATTGAACATGCCACTAAACAGCCTATTGAGCAGATGTCATTGCCTACGGGTCAGGTCATTGAACAACGCCGGATTGAGTCTTTCCGTGAGCAGTTAGCGCAAACCCTGGAAACGCAAAATTTAAGTTTCTTCCAGGAACTGATCACCGATTGGCGTGACAAGCTGGAAACCACCGATGTTGATATGGCGGCAGCTTTATTATATCTGGCGCAAAAAGATCAACCTTTGAATGTTGCTAAACAGTTCCCTGAACTGCGTCAGCCGCATGCCCGGGCAGAGCGTGATGAGCGGCCACGTAGCGATCGTAATGATCGTGGTGAGCGTTCAGCTCGTCCAGAGCGTTCTGGTGAACGGCCAGAGCGCGGCCCTAAAGTCCGCCGCGAAATGAAAGGTGATTACAACACTTATCGCATTGAAGTGGGTAAAGAGCATGGCGTGCGTGCTGGTGATATTGTCGGTGCCATTGCTAACGAAGCGAATATTGATAGCCAGTTTATCGGCAATATTAAGTTGTTTGATCATTTCAGCACGGTGGAATTACCAGCTAATATCCCTGCTGAAATTTTCCAGCATTTAAAAAAGGTTTATGTGCGCAAACAAAAGCTGAATATTTCAGTAGATGCTGGCGCAGCTCCAGCACCAGCTACTGACCGCCGGCCATCGGCTGGCCCGGGGCCTCGGCCAGGTGCTGCACCTCGTGCACCGCGTAAGCCGCGTGATTAAATACTAGTTGTTATAAAAACCCTGCCTTTGCAGGGTTTTTTTATGGCTAGAGGTTTAAACTAGGTTTAACTCAACCCACTTAATTTATAGAAAAGACTTAAATCCCGCGGAGTACCGATATGATAGTTGCCTGCCCGAATTGTAATGGTTTAAACCGCTTACCGGCAGATAAAGCTGCAACAGCAGCGCGTTGTGGTAAATGTAAGCAAGGTCTGTTTAGTGGCGAGCCCGTTGAGCTGACCAGTGCTAATTTTGCTGCTCATGCTTATAAAGCTGAATTGCCGTTAGTGTTGGATTTTTGGGCCAGTTGGTGTGGCCCTTGTCAGAGTTTTGCGCCATTATTTAGTCAGGCCGCCCATGAGCTGGAACCCCACTTTCGCTTTGGAAAAATAAACACCGAGCAGCAGCAACAGTTGGCTGGCCAGTTCAATATTCGGTCTATTCCCACTGTAATGGTGTTTAAACAAGGCAAAGTGTTAGCGCAGCAAGCGGGAGCTTTTCCCAAGCAAGCCTTTTATCAATGGCTATCCCAGTTTAAGTAAGTATTAACTCACTTTTTGGAGGTAAGATGACACAGCAGGTTTTTTCCTTAAGCAGTCCCGATCTGAAAGAAGGTCATTTTATGGCTAAGCAGCAGGAGTTTGATGGTTTTGGCTGTAACGGCAGCAATGTTTCACCTGAGCTGAACTGGCAACATCCACCTGCCGGTACTAAGAGCTTTGCGGTAACGGTATTCGACCCTGATGCACCTACCTGCTCAGGCTTCTGGCACTGGTTGGTTACCGATATTCCGGCTGCAGCGAATGGCTTAGCCAGAGGTGCAGGTAAGGGTAGCCTGCCGCCGGGGTGTCGCAGTTTTAGTAATGATTATGGCAGTAAAGATTTTGGCGGCGCCTGCCCGCCAGAAGGCCATGGCATGCACCGTTATCAATTTACAGTGTGGGCATTACCCGAAGACACCTTACCGGCACCGGATGGTGCCAGTGCTGCTGTGGTTGGCTTTATGCTTAATGCCACGGCGCTTGGCAAAGCAACCCTTACCGCTACCTATGCCCGCTAGGCCGCACCAGGCTAAGCTGAGACTAAGGCCGCATATCGTGGCCTTTTTTTCTGGGCTAAGCTGGTGTTTGCTTTCAGGCTACGACAGTCGTAGTGTTGTCAGGGGGTTGTGTTGCCACAGCGCTATTATGTGTTGTTAGCCGGCTTTTTCAGTCAGTTACTTTGTCTGGGGCTAGCCCGTTTTGCCTACACCCCTTTGTTGCCGCTGATGCAGCAACAGACTGTGCTGGATGATGCCAGTGGCGGTTATCTGGCTGGGGTCAATTATCTGGGCTATATGACCGGTGCTTTGCTGGCTGCCAGCCTGACTAACCTTAAACTAAAAGACAATCTGTATCGCCTTGGCTTGTTGTTAGCGGTGATAAGTACACTGGGCATGGCCGTGACCGAGAATTTTTATCTTTGGTCACTCTGGCGCTTTGTGGCAGGTTTAAGCAGTGCCGGCTCTATGTTGATTGCTTCCGGGCTGATTATGCACTGGCTATTACGCCATAAACAGCGGGCAGAGTTGGGCATACATTTTGCTGGACTGGGTTTTGGTATTGCGTTATCGGCACTGTTGGTTGAGTTGATGCTAAAGCTGCAGCTGGACTGGCGCGCGCAGTGGCAATACTTAGCGTTTTGTGCACTGTTGTTGGCTATTCCTGCCTGGTGTTGGTTACCCAGACCTGCACAAAATGATGTGACAACACTTAGCCGTCCAACTGATACTCCGCCGTCAAAACGTTTTATTTATCTGATGTTGGCCAGCTACTTTTGCGCGGGTTACGGCTACGTGATCAGTGCCACCTTTATCGTCACCATAGTAGAGCGGATGCCTGGCTTAACGGGTAGCGGTAATCTGAGTTTTATTGTGTTGGGTTTGGCGGCAACGCCGGCAGTGTTAGTGTGGGACTTCATTGCCCGCAGAACCGGCTACTTAAAAGCAATAATGCTGGCGTTACTGGCTCAAGGCCTGGCTATTTTGCTGCCATTAAGCTTTAGCTCGTTGAGCATTGTCTTGCTCAGTGCTGCGCTGTTTGGCGCGACCTTTGTTGGTGTAGTCAGTTTAGTGCTCACTATGGCCGGGCGCTTATACCCAAGTAAGCCTGCAAAACTGATGGGAAAAATGACCTTAGCCTACGGCAGTGCCCAGGTTATTGCACCAGCCTTAACCGGCTATCTGGCCCACAGCAGCGGCCACTATAATACCGGCCTCTATCTGGCCGCCGGCTTTGTTGGTCTGGGCGCCCTGCTAATAGCATTGTTAATTGTTACCGATCAGACTGCGCAGCAGTTGGATGCGGTTAAATAGCGTTTTAATTTAGTAATTATTACTTACCGATACAGAAAGAGCTGAAAATCCTGCCCAGCAAATCATCACTGCTAAATTCACCGGTAATTTCATTTAAGTGCTGCTGGGTTAGCCGAAGCTCTTCGGCCAGGATTTCGCCGGCGATATAACTGTGTAATTGCTCCTGGCCGATGGCCAGGTGTTCGGCGGCGCGATCGAGCGCATCTAAATGGCGGCGACGGGCCAGGAAGCTGCCTTCGGTACTGGCGTCAAAGCCAATACATTGCTTTAAATGGTCGCGCAGTGTATCGATGCCGGCACCGGTTTTGGCTGATAAGCGGTATACCGGGGTGTTGCCATTAAGATCCGGGGTCATCGGCTCGCCGGTTAAATCGGCTTTATTGCGAATAACGGTAACGCCTAAACTGGCGGGCAGGCGATCGATAAAGTCAGGCCAGATATCGTGCGGATCGGTGGCGTTAGTGGTCGTACCGTCGACCATAAACAGTACCCGATCGGCTTGTTCAATCTCTTTCCAGGCGCGCTCAATACCGATTTGCTCTACCTGATCGGTAGCATCCCGTAAGCCGGCGGTATCAATAATATGTAGTGGCATACCATCGATATGAATATGCTCGCGCAGCACATCGCGGGTAGTTCCGGCAATCTCGGTCACGATAGCTGCTTCACGCCCGGCTAACGCATTCAGTAAGCTGGATTTACCGGCATTGGGGCGACCGGCAATTACCACCTTCATGCCTTCACGCAAGATACTGCCCTGAGTCGCTTGTTTTTTCACTGTGGCAAGATAATTGATAATCTCGGCCAAGTCGGCTGCAACCTTGCCGTCGGATAAAAAGTCGATTTCTTCATCCGGAAAATCTATTGCCGCTTCTACATACATCCGCAGGTAAATGACTTTTTCTACTAATTCGTGAATACGACGCGAAAACTCACCTTGCAGTGATTGCATGGCGCTGCGTGCCGCTTGCTCGCTACTGGCATCGATTAAATCGGCAATGGCTTCTGCCTGTGCTAAATCAAGCTTATCGTTTAAAAATGCCCGCTCTGAAAATTCACCCGGGCTGGCGATGCGCACATCAGCTAATGTCAGCAGTTGTTTTAACAGCATATCCAGTAATACCGGACCACCATGGCCTTGTAACTCGAGCACATCTTCGCCGGTAAACGAATTCGGCCCAGGGAAGTACAGGGCAATGCCTTGATCCAGCACCTGACCGTTGGCATCAAAAAAGGGTAAGTATTCAGCATAACGCGCTTTAGGTAGCTTATGCAGTATCGCCTGAGCTACGGCTTGGGTAGCTGGGCCCGATATACGGATAATACCTACACCGGCGCGGCCGGGCGCGGTGGCTAAAGCGGCGATGGTGTCGGTGCTAAACATAGTTGCCTCTTAATAGAAAAAGCCTGTCGCGTTAAGCTGACAGGCTATTGTCTTGTCACGGGTCAGTGTTAGCTAATAACGACACCTAACACTGGCCTTTGTCAGATCACGCTTTCTTGGTGTGTAAACCTTTCTTTTCCATGCCTTTGTAGATGTACAACATCTGCGCCAGAGAAATCAGGTTGCTGACTAACCAGTACAGTACCAGACCACTTGGGAACCAGAAGAAGAATATCGAGAAGGCAACGGGCATCCACATCATGATTTTTTGTTGCAGCGGATCGGTCACCTGCATAGGTGTCAGTTTTTGCATGGCAAACATGCTTAAACCAAACAGAATAGGCAGGATATACAGCGGATCTTTGGCTGATAAATCAGTGATCCACAGCATAAAGGGCGCGTGACGTAGCTCAACACTTTCAACAAAAACCCAATACAAGGCCAGGAAAATCGGCATTTGGATCAGCATCGGCAAACAGCCACCCATAGGGTTGACTTTTTCTTTGCGATACAACTCCATCATCGCCGGCCCCATCTTTTGCCGGTCGTCTTTGTAGCGTGCCTGTAATTCTTCAATCTTCGGTTTTAAATTGCGCATCTTGGCCATAGATTCGTACTGGATCTTGGTCAGTGGATACATCACACCTTTAACAATAATAGTGATACAGATGATGGCCACACCCCAGTTGATGACAAAACCCTGAATAAGGGTAAGTAACCAGAACAGTGGTTGTGAAATAAACCATAAGAAGCCGTAGTCAACAGTCAAATCAAGACCATTGGCTAGTTTTGCCAGGTTATCCTGGTTTTTAGGGCCGGCATAAAAAGTCGAGCTAATGACTACACTTTGCCCTGGTTCTATATCAATACTGTTTGCGCGGCTACCAATAACACCCTGACGACCATGAATTAAACTGTAAAGTTGGTTTTCACTTTGTTGATCAGGTACCCAGGCCGCTACAAAGTAGTGTTCAAGCATAGCCACCCAGCCACCTTGTGATGCTACCAGCAGATTTTTCTTCTGCATGTCGCCAAAGTCGTATTTTTTATAGCGCTCATCGCTGCTGCCGTAAGCAGCACCGCGATAAATCGGCATAAACATACTGCTGCTTTCGCCACTGTCGATATTTTGAACAAGGTGCTGATAAGGCAATACGGTTTTAATTTCATCGCTCTGGTTTTGCACCAGATATTCTACCCGGACATCATATTGGCCAGGGCTGAACACAAAGCGTTTTTCAACGATTAAGCCATTTTGTTCTACCTGCATGGGCACGACCAGGCTATCGCCGGTCAGCTCAAAATGTTGTTGGGCTACCTGATACACCGGGCGCGGTGTGCGTTGATCATCCGGGCCATCACGACCCATCAGGCCTGATTGCGCAACATACTCAAAGCCAGGCTGACGGCGCATTAACACATAGGGCTGATTGCTGCCTTTGGTTTGCTCATAGTCCAGCAGTTTCAGACCAACGATATCACCACCACGACTGTCAATTTCGATCTGCATTACATCTGTGGTCACGCTAATAATACGCGAAGACGGTGCCGTAACAGTCACGGCTTGTTCGTTATCTGCGGTGGTTAGTTGCAGTTCAGACGAACTCAGTTCGCTGCCAGCATTACTGCCAGCAGAACTACTGCTTGCTGTTGGTGCGTTAGACGGCTGCGGGCCATAATCTTTTTGCCAGGCTTGCCAGAGTAAAAAGCTGACGAGCGCCAGGGCTATAACTAAAAAACTGCGTTGTGAATCCATGGGTTAGCTTTTCTCATTATGCTTATCAGGAACGGGGTCTTCACCCCCCGCATGCAAAGGATGACACTTTAATATTCGTTTAACACTTAACCAAGAACCTTTTATTACACCAAAGCGATCTATCGCTGTCATGGTGTAATGCGAACAACTGGGATGAAAGCGGCAATTTTGCCCCAGCAACGGGCTGAGCAACAGCTGGTAAGTCCGGACTAACCGAAGCATTAACCAGATGGCAAAGCGGTGTACTGGCGAGCGATTTTGCTCCATAGCCGTTCCAATTGTTTATGCAGTTCGTCATTCGGGGTATTGCTGATATCACCCTTTACCATTAGCACCAGGTCTACACCGGGCAACTGATGTTGATGTAAACGAAAACTATCGCGCACGCAGCGTTTTATACGATTGCGATGCACGGCTAATTTAACACGTTTTTTGGCTATAGTAAGGCCAATTCGTGGATGGGTTAGCTGATTTGGCTTAGCAAGGATGGTAAATAGGGGAGATGCAACCCGAAAAGGGTGTTGGAAGACTTTATCGAATTGACTGGGAGCTAACAGGCGTAACTCCCGGCCGAATTTGAGGCTGACCACTCAGCAATTAACAACCAATTAGGCTGTTAAACGCTTACGGCCTTTAGCACGGCGACGCGCTAATACCTGACGACCATTTTTAGTCGCCATACGTGCACGGAAACCGTGATTACGCTTGCGCTTTAATACGCTAGGTTGAAACGTTCTTTTACTCATAATTTCATCCGTCCGGTCGAAATATTTACTAAGGTTACCTGTGTTTTAGCAAATACACCAAAACGCAGCTGACAAAAATGAGCGCGAATTTTAAGTAGTTCG
>NZ_DAINOE010000062.1:0-12484 GCF_036735525.1 Arsukibacterium sp.
TTCAGGGTGATGAGATTACCCAAAATGTTAAAACGATTAAATCGGTGCCTTTGGCATAAATTTGCTGGCCAGAGCGCACCGTTTGCTCAATGATTTTGCTGTCCATTGGCTGAGCTGCGACTTGACTGCTTGCTGCAGCGCTGGCGGGAGCAGCGCTGTTTTGCGAGGCAGCCGCTGGCCCCTTGCTGGTTTTAGGCAGCTGTAATACCGCTAAGCCAGCCTGATGCGCCGCTTGCTTTTGCGGCCCGGAAGCCGCACAGACACCCACCAGCACCAGTTGTAACTCGGTAAAAAGCTGTTTAATGGCGAAAAAGTCGGGCTCAGACGGGCAGTCCTGTAAATTGAGTACCAGCGGTGCCATCTGAAAAAAGGCCGGCGCTTGTGCCAGTTTTTGCTGTAACAAGGCCTGCAGTGTTGCCACACTATAGTCGCTGCAATGCAGCACAGACATCGGGAACAGGCTTCCCTTGAGTTCTAAGGATTGATCAGACATAAAGACAGTATGCGTACTTAGCTATTTTTATCGCTGCATTCGCAGCATTATTTGCGTGACGGGCCAGGCGGCCGGTACGCAAGGCCTGCGCTTCATGTTATAGTTTCGCTATCTGTTAGGCAAGTTAAGCAAGGCCTTTATTCTATGATATGTGCGGTATATCGCTCCTCGCGCAAAGAGGGCGCTTATTTGTTTGTGGGCAGCCGGGATGATTTCAGTGCCGTGCCTGCCGCATTGCTTGATAGCTTTGGTCCGCCACAGCTGGTGACGTTAATTAATCTGGCCCGGCGGGAACATTTAGCCCAGGCCGACATTCATAAGGTTCGGGCGGCATTATTAAGCCCCGGTTTTTATTTTCAGCTACCGCCTCCGGTAGACAATTTACTCGCCTTACACAAGGCCAGCCAGCACAGTGCACAGGGGTAATATGTTGAGTTCTCGAGTTTTTAGTAATGTTGTTGTGGCATGCGCCTTAGTTATCAGCCCATTTAGCACCTTAAGTTATGCGCAACAGGCGTCAGCAGAGCAGGCTGAAGCAAAAATCAGTTTTGAGCAGTACACCACGAATTTAAGGCAGGAAGCGGCCAGCCGTGGTTATGATGAAGCCTTGCTGGAGCAGGTATTTCCGACGCTGCAGTTTCATGAGCGGGTCGTCAGTGCCGATCGCTCGCAGCCCGAGATTGTTGAAACCCTGGCCACTTACTTGCCCAAGCGGGTCAGTGAAATACGCATTCGTATGGCCCGTGAGCGTTATCAGCAATTTTTACCGCAGTTACAGCAAATTGGTGACAAATATGGCGTACAGCCGCGCTTTATTATTGCGCTGTGGGGCTTAGAAAGCAGCTTTGGCCGCTTTCAGGGCAACTATTCCATTCCCTCAGCGCTGGCAACGCTAGCCTATGAAGGCCGCCGTGAAACCTTTTTTAAGCAAGAGTTTTTCAATGCGCTGGATATCCTGGCACAAGGTCATATCAGCTTTGAAAACATGAAAGGCTCCTGGGCCGGGGCTATGGGGCAAAGCCAGTTTATGCCCAGCTCCTTTTTAGCCTATGCGCAAGATGGTGACGGCGATGGCAAAAAAGACATCTGGGGCAATGAGCTGGATGTTTTTGCGTCAATTGCCAACTATTTAAAGCAACAAGGCTGGGATAACAGAAAAACCTGGGGTCGCGAAGTGCAATTACCGGCCAAGTTTGATCATGGTTTGGCGATACAGCGTGGCAGCCTGGCCAGAGCCGAGTGGCTAAAGCGCTGGCAGGATTCTGAACGTAGTCTGGCCGACTGGAACACACTTGGCGTGCGCCGTTTAAATGGGGGCGAATTGCCCGCACGTGATATAGCGGCCGCGCTTATTTTACCTGATGGCCCTGAGGGCAAGGCTTATCTGGGCTATGCCAACTATAAAAGCCTGATGCACTGGAACCGCTCTTACTATTTTGTCACCAGCGTCGGTGTGCTGGCTGATTTAATTGCCGCGGAGTAGCAGCCTTATGTATCAGCACCAGGATTATCAAGGGCAGCCGCTGCCGTTGCCGGTGGGCAAGGTAGTGTGTATTGGTCAGAACTATCAGGACCATATTGCCGAAATGCAAAGCAAGACCGCCGAAGAAGCGCTGTTTTTTATTAAACCTGCCACGGCGCTGGTGCCGCTCTCGCCGGCGTTCAGTATTCCGCTGGCGCGCGGTGCCGTGCATAACGAAGTCGAAATTGCGGTGCTGATTGCCACACCACTCAGCCATGCGGATGTCAGCCAGGTCGCTGAAGCTATTTGGGGTTACAGCCTAGCGCTGGATTTAACCTTGCGTGAGGTTCAGGCGCGCTTAAAGCAGCAGGGCCGGCCCTGGGAGCTGGCCAAAGGCTTTGATGGCGCCTGCCCGGTAGCGGGCTTTGTGCCAAAAGCGCTGGTGCAGCATCCGCAGCAACTGGACTTTAGTTTGTATGTGAACGGTGAGGCACGTCAGGTAGGCAACAGCGCCAATATGATCCGCGGTATTTGTCAGCTTATAAGTGAAATGTCGCAATTTTTTACCTTGCAAGCCGGCGATATAGTACTCACTGGCACGCCAGCCGGGGTGGGCCCTTTGCAAGTGGGTGATAAACTGCAACTTCAACTCTCTGATTTTTTCAGCATCAGCAGCAGGATAGCATAAGATATGGCGTTAACTGAACGCTTTTGGGAGCACAAAACGCTGGATCAGATGAACAGCGAAGAGTGGGAAGCACTGTGTGATGGCTGTGCCAAATGCTGCTTAAATAAATTTATTGACGATGACGAGCAACAGGGCCCTACGGCAGAACTTAAGCCAGGTGAGCAGGTGCATTATACCAATATTGCCTGCCGCTATTTAAACAGCCACAAGTGCGAATGTACCCAGTATGCGCAGCGTACGGTACTGGTACCGGATTGTATCGCCCTGACCAAAGACAACTTAAAAGACATCTTTTTTATGCCCACCAGTTGTGCCTACCGGCGCCTGCATGAGGGCCGCGGCTTACCGGGCTGGCACCCGTTATTGCAGGGCGGCAAAAAGAGCCTGATGCATAAAAAACAAATGTCGGTGCGTAATAAAACCTTGTCAGAAGATCAGGTGGATCTTGATGATTTTGAAGATTTTATTGTCAGCTGGCCGCTAAACGATCTGGATTAAGATGACAGCCCTCAGCTGCCTCTGGTACAGTTTTGTAAATGACCGTAAATCAAGGCTTTTTCCTGGCAACGCATGCGCTTAAAACAGATTAAACTGGCAGGCTTTAAATCCTTTGTCGATGCCACCCTGGTGCCTTTTCCACAGCAGATGACGGCGGTGGTGGGCCCTAATGGCTGCGGTAAATCTAACGTCATTGATGCTGTGCGCTGGGTGCTGGGTGAGAGTTCGGCCAAAAATCTGCGCGGCGATGCGATGACCGATGTCATTTTTAATGGCTCCAGTCAGCGCAAGCCGGTATCGCAAGCCTCGGTTGAGCTGGTGTTTGAAAATACCCAGGGCCGGTTACAGGGGCAGTTGGCTGATCGCAGTGAAATATCGGTGAAACGGCTGGTGACCCGTGATGCACAGTCCAACTATTTCCTTAATGGCAGTAAATGCCGCCGCCGTGATATTACCGATATTTTTCTGGGCACCGGCCTTGGGCCACGCAGCTACGCCATTATTGAGCAGGGCATGATCTCGCGCTTAATTGAATCTAAACCGCAAGAACTCAGGGTGTTTATTGAAGAAGCCGCCGGTATTTCCAAATACAAAGAGCGGCGGCGCGAGACAGAAAATCGTATTAAGCATACCCGCGAAAATCTCGAGCGACTGGCCGATGTGCGCCAGGAACTGGCGCTGAATATAGATAAACTGCAGCGCCAGGCCAGTGCCGCAGAGCGCTTTAAACAGCTCAAAGCGCAGGAGCGGCAGCTAAAAACCGAGCTAACGGCCATTAAATGGCTGCACTTCAGCCAAAAACTGGCAGAGTTAGAGCAGCAAATGCTGGCGCAGCAAACTGAACTGGATAAAGTGCAATCTGAAGAGCTGGGTGAGCAGCGTTTGTTGCTGGAATTAAAGCAGCAAGCACAGCAACAGCGTGATCTGTTACAGCACACGCAAAGCCGTTTTTATCAACTGGCTGGCCAGATCAGCCGCTTAGAGCAGCAAATATTACATCAACGCCAGCAGCAACATAGTTTACAAGCGCAGTGCCAGCAAGCGCTGCACAGCCTGGCACAGGCAAACGACTTTATTGAAACCGAACAAGCGCTGCAAGCACAGTTAGAGGAACAGCTGGCAGAAGATGAGCCGCGACTGGCGATAGTCAGCGAGCAAATAGCCGAGCTGAGCGAGCAACTAGAGCAGGCAGAAGAGCAGCAGCTGTTGCAGCAACAAGCCTGGCAGCGCTGGCAGCAGCAACATTTTAATTTGCAGCAACAACAACAACAGCAACAGCTGCAGCAGCACAATCTGCTCAGCCAGTTAGCTCAGTTGCAACAGCAACAGCAGCAGGTCGCGCAAGAACTCGCTGAATTAGCATTGGCGCCGCTGCAACAGCAGCAACAGCAATTAAGCCTGCAGCTTGAGCAAAGCGCTTTGCAGCGCGACAGCTTGCATCAGCAACAGCAGCAGGCACTTAGCCTGTTTCAGCAACAGCAGCAATTAAGCCGTCAGGCTGAAGCACAGCAGCTGACACTGCAGTCTGAGCTCACGCTGTTACAGCGTGAGCAGCAGCAACTTGCGCAATTACAGCAACAGCAACAAAGCCAGCAGCAACAATTATTACAGCAATTAACGATTAAACCCGGCTGGGCCAGCGCAGTGGCGCTGGTGTTGGGTCAGTTACAGCATGCGTTGGTAAGTGAACAGCTAACGCTAGCGCAGACACAGGTCAGCCGCAATGAGCTGCCGGCCAGGCCGGGTAGCCTGGCCGAAGTAGTGATCACTGGGGTTTATCCGCAAAGCTTTAATCAGATCATACTGGCTCCAAGTGCGCAAGCGGCCTTAGCACAAAGCGCCACGCTCAACAGCGGTGAGAGTGTGATCAGCCCCTGTGGTTTTTGGCTGGGCGCGAACTGGTCGTTACAGGCCGGTGCTTTGCAACAAGACAACGTTTTACAGCGCGCTGAACGCCTGCTACAGCTGCAGCAGCTGATGGCACAGTCAGAGCAAGTGCTCGCTGAGCAGCGCGAGGCGCTTGAACATCAGCAATTGGCCGAACAACAAGCCGAGCAGGATTACCAGCAGGCGCAGCAGCGCTTAGTAGCGGCAGAGCAGGCTTATCAGCAAGGGCACACCGCTTTGCTATTGGCCTCGCAGCAATGGCAGCAGGCAGAGCAACGCAGTGCAAAACTGCAGGCGCAGCAGCAACAGTTACAGCTGCAACAGGCGCAATGGGAAGAGCGTAGCGAGCAGTTAGCATTGGCGCTTGAGCAAAGTGCCGAGCAGGTATTGCTACATGAGCAACAGCAGCAGACCGCTCAGCAAAATGCTGCCGCGCAACAACTGCCGCAATTACGGGCACAGTTTGAACAAAAGCGTACGCTACAGCAGCAACTAAGCACTCAGCAACGCTTAAGCCAGCAGCAACTGCAAACCATTGCCCAAAACCTGCAGCGGGCGCTGACGCAACAACAGCAATTAACCGAGCAACTTGCCCAGCTGCAGGCCGGTATGGCAGAGCAACAGCAACAGCCCGGGGAGTTGCAGGCGCAATTGCAACTGACGCTGGCCGAGCATAGTGAAACCGAGCAGCAGATGATTAGCCAGCAACAGCAGTTGTTAACGCTGGAGCAGCAAGTGGCCGAGCTGGAGCAGGGGCAGCAGGGTATGCTGCAACGCTTAGCCAGAAAACAGGCTGAGCTTGCAGAGCTGAGGCTGGATGCAGAAGGCTACCGGGTGCGGGCGAACAATATGCTGGAGCTGTTAGGCGAGCAGCAAGCCAATATGCAACTGCTGTTAGCGGGTTTAGCACCAGAGGCGGATGAAGCGCAATGGCAGCTGCAACTGGATAAAACCAGCGCTGCACTGGGCCGGTTAGGGCCGATAAATTTGGCGGCTATTGAAGAATATGCACAGCAAGCGGAACGAAAACAGTATTTAGATGCTCAAAATGCCGATTTACATGCGGCGCTGGAGACACTGGAAACCGCCATGCGTAAGATTGACCGCGATACCCGGCAAAAGTTTAAAGAGACCTTTGAACAGGTCAATGCCGGTTTGCAGCAGTTATTTCCCAAGGTGTTTGGTGGTGGTAGTGCTTATCTGGATTTAACCGATGAAGACTTGCTGGAGACCGGGGTGAGCATTATGGCGCGGCCACCGGGCAAAAAAAACAGTACAATACATTTATTATCGGGTGGTGAAAAAGCGTTAACCGCTTTATCATTGGTGTTTTCAATTTTCAGACTAAATCCGGCGCCGTTTTGCATGCTGGATGAAGTAGATGCACCATTGGATGACGCTAACGTAGGCCGTTTTTGCAATTTAGTGCGTGAAATGTCTGAAAGCGTACAGTTTATATATATTAGCCACAATAAAATCGCTATGGAGATGGCGTCCCAGCTGATGGGCGTAACCATGCAGGAACCCGGTGTATCGCGTGTGGTTGCTGTAGATGTGGACGACGCCGTAAAATTGGCTGTCGCCTGAGAACAGTAAAAGGTATAACTATGGCTAGCGAGTTACGTTTAGTATTAATTATTTTAGGTGCGCTGATTTTAGGCGGCTTATTTTTGCATGGCATTTGGACCGTTCGTAAGAACAGCCAACAGTCACGGCATCGTTATTTCCCGGAAGAAGAGACCAGCAGCGAACCTAAAGCTGATGGCTTTGATGATTTTGGCGTGGGTCAGGTCAGGGTCATTAAAAGCGCGAAAGCAGCGACGTCACACACTGAGCCCAGAGCTGAACCCAGAGTCGAAGCAAAGCCGTTCGCAAAGAGTGAGCCCAGAAGCGAGCCTAGAGCAGAGCCCAAAGCCGCCCCGGCCGAGCCAGTGCACGCCGCTTCAGCCCCTGCTGAGCGGCCAGATCCGCGTTTATCCTTTAATGCACTGTCTGATGATGAACTGCATGAACGCCAGTCGCTAGCCACGGCTGAGCCAGATTATATCGAAGAGCCTGAACCAGAGGTTGCCCCTGCAGCGCCCTCTGAAGTGCTGATCCTCTATGTGTTGCTGGCCGAGGGCAGCGAAATTAAGGGCGCGGATTTATTGTCAGCGTTAATGACGCTTGGTTTTAAATATGGTGACATGGACATTTTTCACCGTCATCTTGATAACGCCGGCTCGGGTGCCGTGTTATTTAGTCTGGCCAATATGTTTAATCCGGGTACCTTTGATATTGAGCAGATGAATAATGTCAGCACCCGCGGTTTGAGTTTGTTTATGACCCTACCCGGGCCGGGCGAGCCGCTGCAAAATTTTAACCTGATGCACAATGCAGCGAAAAAATTAGCCGAAGAGTTTGGTGGTCAGGTATTAGATGGTCAGCGCAGCGTGTTGACGGTGCAAACAGTGCGGCATTATGTTGATCGCATCCGTGAATTTCAGCGGCAGCGGCTTATCCATGGTTAAAAGCATGGTTAACAGCATGATGAACAGCATGAATCAGTAATTGGATAAACCCTGAAAACTAACTGACAGCGGCAGGGACACCCTGCCGTTTTTTATAGTGAGTGTTAATGAGCATGGATCCCGAACAGCAGATTGAGCAGCTGCGTCATACTCTTGAGCAGTATAGCTACCAGTATTATGTTCTCGATGCACCGACAGTGCCGGATGCAGAATACGACCGCTTATATCAGCAGCTGCAACAGTTAGAGCAGCAACATCCACACCTTATCAGCCCGGATTCACCCACTCAGCGGGTCGGCGCTGCGCCCTTAGCCAAATTTAGTCAGGTTGCGCATCAGCTGCCGATGTTGTCACTGGATAATGCCTTTGCCGAGGCTGACTTTAGCGCCTTTGTAAAACGGTTGCAGGACAGGTTAGATGTAACTGGTGCGCTGGCGTTTTGTTGTGAGCCTAAGCTGGATGGCTTAGCGGTGAGTCTGCGCTATGAGCAAGGCCAATTGGTGCAGGCTGCTACCCGTGGTGATGGTTATACCGGTGAGGATATCACCAGCAATATCCGCACTATTAAGGCAATACCGCTGCGCTTACAGGGCGAGGTGCCTGCCGTGTTGGAAGTACGTGGTGAGGTATTTATGCCGTTGGCTGGCTTTGAGCAACTGAACCGCCAGGCCCGTGACAGTGGCGATAAGGTGTTTGCTAACCCGCGTAACGCCGCTGCCGGCAGTTTGCGACAACTTGACCCGGCTATTACCGCTAAACGGCCGCTGATGTTTTATGCCTATGGTTTAGGGCAGGTAGAGGACAGTCAGGTCTTACTGAATAACCAGTGTCATTTTAGCCGCTTGCAGCAGTTAAAGCAGTGGGGCTTGCCGGTGTGTCCGGAAATTCAACTGCTGGAGGGTGAAGCACAGGTGCTGGCCTATTATCAGCAGATTTTAGCCAAGCGTGCCAACTTGCCCTATGAGATTGATGGTGTGGTGATCAAAGTGAGCAGCCTGGCACAGCAACAGGCACTGGGCTTTGTTGCACGCGCGCCGCGCTGGGCTATTGCTTTTAAATTTCCGGCGCAGGAGATGCTTACCCAGTTACTGGATGTAGACTTTCAGGTGGGGCGCACCGGCGCTATCACGCCTGTGGCCCGCTTAGCACCGGTCGTGGTAGGTGGCGTCACGGTAAGTAATGCGACCTTACATAATCAGGATGAAATAACCCGCTTGGGTGTGCGTATAGGTGACAGAGTGATAGTGCGTCGGGCCGGCGATGTGATCCCGCAAATTGTTTCTGTGGTATTGGCAGAGCGCCCGGCGGATAGCCGCGACATTTCTTTTCCGGATGCCTGCCCGGTATGTGGCTCAGCGGTAGAGCGGGTCAGTGGTGAAGCTGTTGCCCGATGCAGTGGCGGCTTATTTTGTGCCGCCCAGCTAAAAGAGTCGCTGAAACATTTTGTATCGCGCAAAGCCCTGGATATTGAGGGGCTGGGCGATAAGCTGGTGGAGCAACTGGTAGAGCAAGGCCTGGTGAAAACGCCTGATGCTATTTTTCAGCTGGATATGCCAGCCTTGGTTGGTCTGGAGCGCATGGGTGAGAAATCGGCGCTTAAGCTGTTAAATGCGATAAAGCAGGCAAAACACACCAGCTTGCCGCGTTTTATTTATGCGTTGGGTATTCGCGAGGTAGGCGAAGCCACTGCGCTGAATCTGGCCAGCCACTTTGCCAGCCTGGATGCACTTGAGCAAGCCAGCCTCGAGCAGTTGCTCGAAGTGCAGGATGTCGGCACTGTGGTGGCTGAGCACCTGTATCACTTTTTTCGCGAGCCGCATAACCAGCAGGTGGTGGCGGCTTTGCTGGCACAGGGCATCAGCTGGCCGGCGCTGGAAAAGCAAGCGGTTAGTGAGCAGCCACTTAGCGGCCAGACGGTGGTGCTGACCGGTACTTTAGTCAGTATGGGCCGGGATGAAGCTAAGACGTTATTGCAGAGGTTGGGCGCTAAAGTATCAGGCTCGGTATCGGCAAAAACCCATGCGGTGATTGCCGGGGACAATGCCGGCTCTAAGCTGGCTAAAGCCACAGAGTTACAGGTAGCGGTGTGGACAGAGCAGCAGATGCTCGATTTATTCCAGCGCTATGGGGTGAGCTAATGCGGCGGGAGACCGGGCGTTGAAACACTTGCCATTACTGGATAAATACGGCCTCTACCCACTGCCGCAGCGGCTGTACGGGCTGCTGCTGTTGTTGCTAAGGCCTTATTTATGCTGGGTGTTGGCACTGACCATGCGCGGTAAAGAGCAGGATATGCTGCGCCTGTTTTACCCGCAGCAGGACGATTTTATACTGGCATGTGTCCTGGCCGCCCCCTTGTTGCTGTTGCTGGCGGCGATATCGCAGCGCACCGATAAAGGCTTTGCCCCCTGGCGCTATATCTGGCAGCAAGGTCGCTGGTTATTACTAGCGGTGACCAGCTTAGATTTACTGCTAACCATAGCGGCCTTACCGGATGATGTGATGCTGGATGCGCCCTGGCGGATGTTATCAGTAGTGGCACTCATCGCCGGGCTTATCTGGCTGTTGTGCAGTAAGCATTTATCGCTGATTTTTGCCGAATGGCCAGAGCCGCAAAAAGCAGACAAGGGCAAAGAGAGCAGGGGTAAAGGCAGCGATAAAAATAGCCAGACTTAGGCTAGCTGACTGAGAAATTTTTGCTTTAATAGCTCAAAGCGGTGTTGCTGGTCTGGTTTAAGGGGTTTTGCTTCTAATAGCTGCTGGCATTCTGCTAATAGCTGTTGTTTTTTAGTATTACTGCATAAAGGGCGGGGGCTTAACAGCAGGGTTTGCCATAAGTTAAGGGCAATACCAACATTTTTTGGCATCACCTGACGGGCCAGCATAAAGGCGTCAAAGGCTTCCTGCCAGTTGCCATGCTTGTACAGCGATACTGCGCTGTTATTCAGCTCACGCGGCCCCTGACGCATGGCCTGGCGCTCTTGCTGCTCTTGTTGCAGGTAAGTGCTAAGTAGCGGATCTGTTGCTTGCTGCAAGCAATGCTGATGAATTTGCTGAAACAGCCGTTTTGAGGCTTCACTCAAACCCACTTCATGCAGCGCCTTGGCTTTATCCAGCGCATCTTCAACAGAGGCGATAGCGTGCTGCTCGGCCAGTTCGCTGAGCATAGCCTGGGCTTTTTCTTTGTGGTCCTGCAAATATAAAAGCCGCGCCTGTAACACCGCTTGCTGCTCAGCTATTGGTGCCTTAGCAAACTGCCGTTGCAAGGTATTCAGGCATAGGCTGATTTGTTTATTTAGTCGATTAAGTTGCTCATCATCCTCACTACTTAGCGCAAAGTCGATGCTGGCTCGCGCCAGATTCAGGTATAAATCGGCTTGTTCAAAAATAGAATAACGGGAAAACTTCACCATATCGCGGGCGGCGCGGTACTGCAGTTCATAGTCGTGGTTAATGCGGGATAACTGCTGCAGCTTTTGCTGGCGTAATAAATTGCGTGGTGCCAGCTCAGTGGCGGCGGTCAGGTGTTGCTGCGCTTGCTGAAACTGCTGCTGTTTGGCCGCTAAATCGGCCAAACCTTCCAGTGCAAATAAGCGACCGTCGCTGCGCTCTAATAACAGCTGCAACTCTTTAAACGCCTCAGCATCTTGCCCCAGTTGCAGGTAACATTTCACCAGGCCTATGCGCACCCAGCTCAGCGGCTGTATGGTCAGCATTGACTTAAAAAATGGCAAAGCCTGCGCCATATCGGCCATGTCTAACAGCACATCGCCTTTGATTTTTAACAACAGGCCCACATGTTTTTGTTGCTGGCTATCAGCGAGTAGCTGCTCAATTTCCTGTAACGCCCGTTGATGGGCTTTATCATCCAGCGCCTGATACAGATTGCGCAGTTGTGCTTTACGTTTCAGCACCCGCTCAATACGCAGTTGCACATCACGGATCACAAAGGGTTTGGCTAAAAATTCGTCCGGTTGTAGCTCTATCACGCTGTGTACCAGTGAGGGATCGGTTTCGGCGCTGATAAAAATCACGCCACAACTGAGCTTTTGTAGTTGTAGCTGTTTCATTTCCTGGTACAGCTGATAGCCATCTTTGCCTTGCTGCTGGTTGTAACTGCAAATCACCAGATCATAGCTATTGGTTCTGAGAAGATTTAATGCCAGCGGTGCTTTTTCGGCAACAGTAATGTTTTGATAATTGAGTTGCTCTAGTGCATAGCGCAAAAAACTTTGCGACAGTGGCTGCTCATCAATAATCAGAATGCGTTCATCACGACGCAGGGTATTGTCCATAGCACAACAAGGTTAGCGGGTTGATAAAGTTACTATAGCAAGCTTTCTTATTACTGCGGCAGTAAAATAATGCGCTGAATGTTATTCGGTATAAAAATATGTGGGGGACGGTGCTTTTTCGTGGTATTCAGTAATAGAAGTGGTGGATTGTAGTGGGGCGGCATGCAATGCTTCGGGCTAGTGGCAACCGTCTCGTTGTAGAGAGCGGGCGGTACTTATCATGATAACTTTCGAAGTGGTGGATTGTACTGGGTTGAAATTAGTGGCAACCGTGTCTCAGTAAAGAGAGGGCTGTGCTTTTTTATGGTATTTAGTAGGAGAAGTGGTGGATTGTACTGGGTGCGGGCTGGTGGCAACCGTGTCTTAGCAAAGAGCGGCGGTGCTCTTTCATGGTATTTAACACGAGAAGTGGTGGATTGTACTGGGTTCGAACCAGTGACCCCCGCCTTGTAAGGGCGGTGCTCTCCCAGCTGAGCTAACAATCCACGGGAGATATACTTTTTGAATTTGTGGTAAACATCAATTGGTGGATTGTACTGGGTTCGAACCAGTTATCACCGTTTCGTCGTAAAGAGCGGGCGGTGCTCTTCATGATAAAACATCAATTGGTGGATTGTACTGGGTTCGAACCAGTGACCCCCGCCTTGTAAG
>NZ_DAINOE010000062.1:12584-19187 GCF_036735525.1 Arsukibacterium sp.
TGGTGGATTGTACTGGGTTCGAACCAGTGACCCCCGCCTTGTAAGGGCGGTGCTCTCCCAGCTGAGCTAACAATCCACGCTGTTTGATGGCGCTCATTATAGGGAGCATGGATTTACTGTCAACTTTATTTTTAAAAAAGCCGTTTGATTGCTGCAAAAGTAAACATCATGGGTTTTTGCGGCGAATAGGCTGATTTATGCCAGTGCAGAGGTGGTGCATCCTTAGCTCAGCATTGTTACAATAGCTGCAGTATTTTTATAGCCCTGATTGGAACCTTTATGTCGTTAGTGACCCGTTTTGCCCCAAGCCCCACCGGTTATTTGCATGTGGGCGGTGCCCGTACCGCGCTATATAGTTGGTTATACGCCAAAAAATTTGGCGGTACCTTCATTTTGCGGATTGAAGATACCGATTTAGAGCGGTCAAATCAGGCGTCAGTGGATGCCATTTTAGAAGGCATGCAGTGGCTGGGGTTAGCGCATGACGACGGTCCTTACTACCAGACACAGCGTTTTGACCTGTACAAAGAGGTGGTGGCCCAGCTGCTGGCAGAAGGTAAAGCCTATAAATGCTTTTGCACCATGGAAGAAGTGGACGCCATGCGCGAAGCGCAAATGGCAGCCGGCTTAAAGCCAAAATATAATGGCATGTGGCGCGATCGCACTGATCATCCGCAAGATAAGCCCTATGTGATCCGTTTTAAAAACCCACAAGATGGCGTGGTGGTGATTGATGACATGATTAAAGGCCGCATTGAAATTGCCAATGCTGAGCTTGATGATTTAATTATCGCCCGCAGTGACGGCACCCCGACCTATAACCTGACCGTGGTGGTGGATGACTGGAAAATGGGCGTAACCCATGTTATTCGCGGTGATGATCATATTAACAATACCCCGCGGCAAATGAACATTCTGGCCGCTTTAGGCGCCGACATTCCTAAATATGCGCATGTGCCGATGATTTTAGGCGATGACGGTAAGCGTTTATCGAAACGTCATGGTGCCGTCAGTGTCATGCAATACCGTGACAATGGTTTTTTACCGGAAGCCTTACTGAACTATCTGGTGCGACTGGGCTGGTCACACGGCGATCAGGAGATTTTCAGTAAAGCCGATTTAATTGAGCTGTTTGATTTAACCGGTTGTAACAGGGCGCCATCGGCTTTTAATACCGATAAACTGATATGGTTAAACCAGCATTACATGAAAACCTTGCCAGCAGAGCAAGTGGCCGCGCAGTTAGCCTGGCATGTCACTGAACAAAAACTGGATATCAGCCAGGGGCCGGCGTTAACCGAGCTAATAGCAGTGCAGGCTGAGCGGGTAAAAACCTTAAAAGAGCTGGTTGAAGTTAGCCGTTATTTTTATGAAGATTTTACTGATTTTGAAGAAAACGCCGCTAAAAAACACTTACGGCCGGTAGCGGCTGAGCCACTGGCGCTGGTGCAGCAAAAGTTAGCTGAGCTGGCTGACTGGCAGCCTGAACCCATCCATGCTGCGATTAATGCTGCGGCAGAGCAGCTGGGGCTGGGTATGGGCAAGGTCGGCATGCCGCTGCGGGTAGCTGTTACCGGAGGCGGTAATTCACCGGCTCTGGATCACACCTTAGCGTTACTGGGTAAAACGCGAAGCCTGGCGCGTATTGCCAAAGCTTTGGACTTTATTGCTGAACGTGCCGCGGCCAGCGAGTAGTCGCTTTTAGCTATGGCCTACAACCTTCATGAAATATAGATGCAAAGTGCAATGCGGCTAGCATTAGCCAGAACGCTGAACCATATATTTAGCAAAGCGTCAGCGACATTGATGGTCGCTACCTTTGCTATGGCGTCTTTACAGGTTAGTGCGGAGAGCGATGAAGATAACTCAGGTGAAAAGTTTATTGACCTGGGTTACTTTGGCACTGTTACCGGTGATATTGAGTTAGGTTTTTTATTTATCGGCGGTAATACCGATGCCAAAGGCTGGCGGGTTAACACCGAAATGGTGCATGAGCTGGAGTATTTTCGAAACCGCTACAATGTGTATGGCCGGGTACAGGAAAACAGAGTGCGTAATAGCACCACCAATGAAGTCAGCCGTATCACCAGTGCCAAGCGTTATGGTTTTTCTGGCCAGAGTAATTATAAGTTTTTAACCGGCACACAAACGGTGTTTGGCCGGGGGGCTTACGCCTATGACATGTTTGGCGCATTTCGCCAGCAAGGCTCTGCGGTTGTAGGTTATGCCAACCGGGTGTATGAGCGGCAGAGTGACTACCTGGATTTAGAAACCGGGCCGGGTATGTCTTATCAGGAAAGCGCCGCGGGTAACACCAACAGAGGTTTAGTCTGGTTTTTAGCGTTAAATCTTGAGCAGACACTGTACAAAGGCAGCCGTTTTCGACAAACCTTTGAGGGTAGTGTGTCATTGGACGGCGAAAACTCAGTGTTTATTAGCCGTAGCACCTTAACCTCACAAGTGAACGGCCGGATGTCGATGCGCATGAGCTTTATTGCCCGGCATAACTCCCGCCCGGAAGGCCGTTTAAAAACCATGGACACCGAAACCGCTGCGTCTTTAGTGTATTCGTTTTAGCTGCCAGCCTGGCTAGCGCCGTGCGCTTTCTGGTAGCAAGCGCACGGTTTTAATCATATTGTCTTGCACATACACTATTTCAAACGGGTAACCCGCCAGTTTCAGGCTTAAACTGCCCTGCGGGATTTCTTCCAGATACTCTAAGATCAGGCCATTCAGGGTTTTGGGGCCATCTATTGGTAACTCCAGATTCATTTCGCGGTTTAAATCTCTTAAGTTAATGCTGCCTTCAATTAAAAAGGAGCCATCGGGCTGGGGCACAATTTCTTCATTTTTATCTTCGGTAATATCGGTAGTAAAGTCGCCGACTACTTCTTCCAGAATATCTTCGAGGGTCACTAAGCCCTGAATATCGCCGTATTCATCCACTACCAGGCCTATGCGCTCTTTGCTGTGCTGAAATTTCAGCAGCTGGGTGCTAAGCGGGGTACCTTCGGGAATGTAGTAAATCTCATGCACTGAGCGCAGCAAGGTGGCTTTGGTCAACTGCTCTTTAATTAACAGCCGTACCAGATCGCGTGGGTGAATAAAGCCTATCGCATCATCAATGCTGTCGCGAAATAACAACATGCGGCTGTGCTGGCTATTGGCTAACTGGCGGATAATATCTTTCCAGTCGTCGTTGACATCAATCGCTGAAATTTCATTGCGCGGTGTCATAATGTCTTCCACAGTGGCATTTTCCAGATCGAGAATACCCACCAACATGCTTTGATGTTTTTCCGGGATCAGCGCACCAGCTTCATGCACTACGGTTCTGAGCTCTTCAGCGCTTAAGCTGTTACCCTGGTGCTTTTCGGCGCTCACACCCAGTAAGGCCAGTAAGCCGTTAGTCACTTTGTTTAACAGATAAACAAAAGGATAAAAGATTTTCAGCAGTACCTTGAGCACTAAAGAAGATGGAAAGGCAACCCGTTCAGGGTAGAGGGCCGCCAGGGTTTTAGGGGTCACCTCAGCGAAAATTAATACTACTAAGGTCAGTACTATAGGTGCAATCGCCAAACCTATATCACCATATAAGCGCTGACCAATCAGAGCGGTAACGGTGGCTGCCGCAATATTTACTAAATTATTGCCAATCAGAATAAGGCCAATAAGGCGGTCAGGCCGTTTTAGCAATTCGCTAACCCGTATTGCCCCCTTGTGATTCTCGTTTGTTAAATGTTTTAAACGATAAGGGTTAACAGACATCATGCCTGTTTCAGAACCTGAAAAATAGGCAGATAAAAATAGAAGTACGCCCAGAATAATAAATAGGGTACTGGTCGATATGTCGTCCAAGAGTTATGTACCTTTGTTACTAAAGCAGCTTATAGTTCATGAATATGCGGGCATTGTAAAGCTTTTTACAGACTGCCCAGCAGCACTTCGCGCACAAAACGGCTGCCAAAATAACCCAGTGTCAGCAAAATACTGCCCACTAAGGTCATGGAGATGGCGGTTCTGCCACGCCAGCCCAGCCTTGCATGGCCCCAGCACAGCACGGCAAAAACCATAAAGGCGACACTACTTAACAGGTTTTTGTGTAAATTGGCTTTGCTCAGCCAGTTGTCGGTAAACACCGCACCGCTGAAGAGGGCTAATCCTAATAACAGGGTACCTACTAATAATAAGCGAAACTGCAGAGCTTCTGCCTGCAGTAGTGGCGGTAAAAACTGACTCACTGCCGTGAAGTTTTTGTGTTTAAGTTTATAGCTGATATAGCTGACCTGAAACGAATACAACGTTGCCATAATCAGCAGTACATAGGCAATAAAGGCCAATAGTATATGCGCCAGTAAACTGGGGTTAGCATCCAGTGGCAACAGTTGCGTACCGGAAGGGGTTAACAGAATGGTCAGTTGCATTAACGCCGCAAAGCCATAGACCACAGGCAACAGTAGAATTGTCGGCGTGCGCAGTGCTGTTAAGGTTACGGCTACAGTAATCATCCAGCTAAGCAGTGAACTGACATTCAACAAGCTGAAATTCTGTCCCTGCTCGGTGAAAATACTGCCGGCTAAATGCAGCATATGCACTATGATACCGACAATAGCAGCGCTAAAGGTCAGCTTAAACGACGGGCCGGCTGGGTGAAACAATCGCAACAATACTGCTGCAGTCGCGATAAGATAAGCGCTCATAGCCAGAGCGGGTAGCAGCACAGACATAGTCACGCATCCTTTAAATCCGTTAAGCTGCTATTGTATGGTAACTTTCTGCTAATGCCCAGCGCTGTGCAGCGGCTTTTATTGGTGGCTGACTATAGGTGTTGGCTGCGGTATAATCTTTTTTAATGTATGAATACGGGTAACTAGCATGTTTGAAAACCTGTCGGACCGCTTAAGCCGGACCTTAAAAAATATCACTGGCCGTGGCCGGCTGACTGAAGACAATATTAAAGATACCCTGCGCGAAGTGCGCATGGCGTTGTTAGAGGCCGATGTGGCTCTGCCAGTGGTGCGAGACTTTGTTAATCAGGTAAAAGCGCGCTCAGTTGGCCTTGAAGTCAGCAAAAGCCTGACACCCGGTCAGGAATTTTTAAAAATTGTGCGCAAAGCCCTCGAAGAAGCGATGGGCGAGGCCAATGAAGAACTTGCCTTAAATACCCAGCCACCAGCGGTCATTTTGATGGCCGGCCTGCAAGGTGCCGGTAAAACTACCTCGGTGGCCAAGCTGGCCAAGTTTTTAACCGAGCGAAAAAAGAAAAAAGTGTTAGTGGTGTCTGCTGACGTCTATCGGCCTGCCGCGATTAAGCAACTGGAAACCCTGGCCAAAGATATTGGTGTCGAATGCTTCCCCAGTGATATTTCGCAGCAACCGGTGGCGATAGTGAATGCGGCTATTGCCCATGCCCGCACCCGGATGTTTGATGTGCTGCTGGTGGATACCGCCGGTCGTTTGCACGTTGATGAAGAAATGATGGGCGAAATAAAAGCCCTGCATGCTGCGGTCAAACCAATAGAAACACTGTTTGTGGTCGATGCCATGACCGGTCAGGATGCGGCCAATACCGCTAAAGCCTTTAATGAAGCGTTGCCACTGACCGGGGTGATCCTGACCAAAGCTGACGGTGATGCCCGTGGTGGTGCGGCCTTATCTATCCGCCATATTACCGGCAAGCCGATTAAATTTATTGGTATGGGCGAGAAAACCGACGCCCTGGAGCCATTTCACCCCGACCGGATAGCCTCACGTATTCTGGGCATGGGTGATGTGCTGAGCCTGATTGAAGAGCTTGAGCTAAAAGTCGATAAAGAAAAATCGGCAAAAATGGCGCAAAAGATGCTCAAAGGCAAAGGCTTTTCGCTGGAAGATTTTCGCGATCAGCTGGTGCAGATGCGCAGCATGGGCGGCATGATGTCGTTAATGGATAAACTGCCTGGCATGAAAAACCTGCCCGCCGGCGCCGCCAGTCAGCTGGACGACAAGCAATTTGTGCGGATGGAAGCTATTATTAACTCGATGACGCCCAAAGAGCGTAATTTTCCGGATTTAATTAAAGGCTCGCGCAAAAAGCGTATCGCCAGCGGCTCGGGTACCCAGGTACAGGATATCAACAAGCTGCTGAAACAATTTGTGCAAATGCAAAAAATGATGAAGCAGATGTCGGGTAAAGGTGGCCTGATGAAAATGATGCGTGGTATGGGCGGTAAATTGCCACCCGGTATGTTACCTCCTCGCTGACAACACCGGCGTGGGCGTATACTCAATGGATTTCAAGATGCACGTAGGCGGCAAGGTCGTGAATCCCCATGAGCTTAGCGATACTAAGTGATTGGGGTTTACGAACGAAGCCAACACCCGTGCAGCTTGAAAGTCGAAGAGTATAAAACCCTGCGCCAAGCCGTGAAATACCTTGCATTACCCTCGAAAATCCGTACAATGCAGCAGCCCCGCAGTCTGTCTGGGGGGCTTTGTTATTTTTGATAAAACCTGAACGATAAAATTAGAGGACGGTATGGTAACTATTCGTTTACAACGTGGTGGCGCGAAAAAGCGTCCATTTTACCAAGTTGTGGTAGCGGACAGCCGTTTTGCTCGTGA
>NZ_DAINOE010000063.1:0-19092 GCF_036735525.1 Arsukibacterium sp.
AAATCGCTGGCCGGATCATCCCGAAATACGCATTATCGAGCGAGCAAAACAGATAGAACCTTTGTAGGTAATTCACTAGGTGGTTTGTTTGGTGCTTTCATTTTGTTAACTGAACCGGATCTTTTTTCAAACTACATACTAGGTAGCCCATCTGTTTGGTTTGACGACAACGCCATATTAAATGCTTCATTTTCAAAACCGCAAACGAAGATAAAAGTGTATTTATCCGTAGGCGAGCATGAAACTCCAGCTTTTGGCGAAGGGCAAGACATGGTTGCAGGAGCGGTGCAACTTAGAGACAAGATTGCTGCATATCGTAGTACAGACATCGAGATTAACTTTTCAATCATCTCTGGCGCAAGTCACACTACAGCATTCCCGACTACAGCTATTCAAGGCTTGGATTGGGTATATGGTATAAAACGGAAATGATGTATAACAAACTGTGGCATTCAGGGCCTGCTGCCCCTGTGATTCTCTGCGCTGCTGCGCGGGTTACCTCAAGGTTAGGCTTAATAGGTGATTCCAAATGTTGAAGTTTTTGCTAATTTGTCTCTCTGGTGCTTTGGTGATTTATTTTTTATATCCCAGTCCGCCTGAAGCTCGAGAGTGGCTTGCTAAAAATAATAATCCGTATGCTTTAGCGGGTAATAGATTTTTCGGTACTGAAGATGCGAAGACATTCGTAGAGTCGCTTTATGCGCTTGGCGCAGTTAAAGTTCAAATCCCAAGGGATGCGATTTATTCGGACAAAAAAAGAATTGAAGAAGAAGGGGGGCCCTACGCTGACGCATTATTGGTTACACTACCAAGATCGCAAACTGAAATAGAGGCCTTATTTGAGGTATTTAGAGCAGAAGCGTCGCGTCAAGGGATGGTCTTTAACTCAGAAGAAGATGTAAGAAATAATAAGGCTTTACTTTGGTGGGATTAAATAAAAAACTGCTGGGATAGCACCGAAGTTTAATATAAGGAAATTGATGATGATAAGGCTAATATTAAATCTTACAGTATTGCTAAATGTTAGTGCCATCTACTATTTTCGAAACTATACAAATTCAAGTGAAAAAGTCGCTTTCTTTAGCGGTATTACCGGCCTGGTTTGCCTGCCGCTAGCTGGTCTGGGTTTACTTCTTGGCGCTACCAATATTCAGGGCGTTCATGGCGACCTGGGAGGATACGCAGTGGTAATGTTAATTTTGTTTTTTGCTACTTGTGTCTCAGCTTATGAATTGACAAGAGTATTCGTTAAAAAAGCCGATGTTAAAAATACCCATAAAAAAGAATAACTTACAGTGCAATTATATATCATTGAGGCTGTATGAATATTTGGAACTCAGCTAAACTTTTCACTGCAACAGCCTGATGCTGAACCGTGTTTATTGCTTAAAACTGGGTTAGAATCGACCTCAGATAAGTGTTGCAGTATTTTCGAAGTAGATAGGGAGCAGGCGCAATGCCATTAAGCTTAGTAGAAAATGGGGATTTTCTGGCCCTGACCTTAGCGAATCCGGATGGTTTAGCGCCATCGCATTTTACCCTTGATAATGGCACTGAAGTGCAAATTTGGGATACCGGGGTGATTTGCTTTACGCCAGCGGGCGATAGCAGTAAAGATATAGTGTTATCCAGCGGTGTGCATGGTAACGAAACCGCGCCTATAGAATTGTGTGCCGCCATAGTACGCGATGTTTTGCAGGGCAAGCTAGTGCTTAAAGAGCGGGTATTGGTGCTGTTTGGTAACCCTGCGGCAATAAATCAGGGTAGCCGGGAAATAAGTGAAAACCTTAATCGCTTATTTAGCGGCCACCATAGTAAGGGGGCGGGCCTGATTAATGCAGAGCGACTGCGGGCCCAGGCCTTAGAGCACTATGTCAGCCGGTTTTATCAACAACAAGGCCGCAAGCGTTATTTGTATGACTTACATACGGCTATTCGTGGCTCCCGTTTTGAGAAATTTGCCGTTTATCCTTATTTACATGACAAAGCCTGGCAGAAAAACCAATTTGAGTTTTTACTGCGCTGTGGCGTAGATACGGTGCTGCTGATGCAAACACCGGCCAGTACCTTTAGTTACTATGCCTCTAATGAACATGGCGCTGATTCTTTTACCATTGAACTGGGTAAGGTACAGCCGTTTGGCCAGAATGATATGCAGCGTTTTAGTCAGGCTGATCAGAGTTTACGTGACTTAATCACCGCGACAAAGGTCACCGAGCGGCCTTTTGCTGAGCAAGACTTTCACTTATACGAAGTGTATCGCTCTATTATTAAGCAAACCCAGGGCTTTAAACTGCATTTTGCCAATGACGTGGAAAACTTTACCTGCTATCCGGTGGGCACCTTGCTGGCCACCGACGATGATATGGAATACCGGGTAGAGCGTGAAGGTGAAGCGCTGATCTTTCCTAATGCTAATGTGGCTATTGGTCAGCGCGCTATGCTAATGGTGGTGCCTAAGTCTGTGCAGGGCAGGTTAGCCTGACTTATCTGCAACCTTAAGCCGTATAATCTGTTTTACAGTAAATATAAGCTGACAGCCTCTTTGGCCGTCAGCTTTTTTTATGGCTACGCTTGGTTGCAATGCAGTTTACGTAAAGGTAAAGTTGGCCGGAAAATTATAAGAGTACCCGCTGCAGTACACTATATTCGTACAACATTGCAGTACAACCAAGAGAACCCTTATGACTAACCCAAACAATGCCACCATCACCACGGTGCATACTGCAGAATTTACTGCCGGTGATGCATTAAAAATTCCGACGCTGCGAATTTTAAAAGACGATGGCAGTCTGTACGAGGGCGCTATCGCCCCCGAGCTCGACAAAGCTACTGCCTTGAAAATGTACGATACCATGGTGTTTATCCGGGTATTAGATGAGCGGATGTTAGCCGCACAGCGCCAGGGCCGTATCAGCTTTTACATGCAATGCCTGGGCGAAGAAGCAGCCACCATCGGCAGTGCGGCTGCGCTGGATGAGCAGGATATGATAATGGCGCAATACCGCGAGCAGGGCGCGCTGCGCTATCGTGGTTTTACGCTCGAGCAGTTTATGAATCAGCTGTTCTCCAATGAAAAAGATTTAGGCAAAGGCCGGCAAATGCCGGTGCATTATGGTAGTAAAGATATTTACTACATGACTATCTCCTCGCCGTTGGGTACACAAATCCCACAAGCCAGTGGTTATGCCTATGCACAAAAACTGCGTGGCCTGAAAAACACCACCATTTGTTATTTTGGTGAAGGCGCGGCTTCTGAAGGCGATTTTCATGCCGGTTTAAATATGGCCGCGGTGCACAAAGCCCCGGTGATCTTTTTCTGTCGTAACAATGGTTATGCCATTTCTACCCCGGCTAACGAACAATTTGTCGGTGACGGCATTGCCTGCCGGGCCGTGGGTTATGGCATGAAGTCTCTAAGGGTAGACGGTGCTGATATTCTGGCGGTGTACCAGGCCACTAAGATGGCACGTGACTATGCGCTTGAGCATAACGAGCCGGTATTAATTGAATCTATGGCTTATCGTTTAGGCGCACATTCCTCTTCTGATGATCCCAGCGGCTATCGCTCAAAAGAAGAAGAGGCGCTGTGGCGTAAAAACGACCCGGTACTGCGCTTTAAACTGTATTTACAAGCCAAAGGCTGGCTCGATGAAGCCGAAGATCAGGCCAAAACGGATGCCTTGCGTACTGAAATCCTTGATGCCTTAAAAGTGGCGGAAAAAGTGGCTAAGCCAGGCATTGAGCACTTAATTTCTGATGTGTATCACACACCGATCCCGGCCTTACAGCAACAATTAGATGAATTAAAAGTGCATATCCGTAAATATCCGGATGCCTATCCTATTACCTCAGGGAGACTCGACTAATGGCTAAAATGAATATGTTGCAGGCCATTAATAATGCGCTCGACCTGGCCATGGCAAAAGATGACAGCGTCGTGTGCTTTGGCGAAGACGTTGGCCACTTTGGCGGTGTATTTCGGGCCACCAGTAAATTGCAGGAAAAATACGGCAAGGCGCGCTGTTTTAATACGCCGCTGACCGAGCAGGGAATTGCCGGTTTTGCCAATGGTATGGCTTCGCAAGGCATGAAGCCGGTGGCAGAAATACAGTTTGCGGATTATATCTTTCCGGCTTTTGACCAAATCGTCAACGAAACCGCCAAGTTCCGCTACCGCTCAGGCAATGAATTTAATGTTGGTGGTTTAGTGTTTCGCACCCCTTATGGAGGTGGTATTGCCGGTGGTCATTACCACAGCCAGTCGCCTGAAGCCTATTTTGCGCATACACCGGGCTTAAAAATTATGGTACCGCGTGACCCTTATCAGGCAAAAGGCTTATTGCTGGCGGCCATTGCCAGTGAAGATCCGGTGATATTTTTTGAACCGAAAAAACTGTACCGGGCCTCCACCGGTGAAGTACCCGAAGACTATTATGAGTTACCCATAGGTGAAGCCGAAGTGCTGCAAAGCGGCACTGATGTCACTGTGCTGGCCTGGGGCGCGCAGATGGAAATCGTACAAAAAGCGGTAGAAATGGCTGAAAAAGAGGGCATTTCCTGCGAAGTGATCGACTTGCGTAGCATATTGCCATGGGACGCCGATACCGTTGCCGCCTCTGTGAAAAAGACCGGCCGTCTGGTGATTAACCATGAAGCGCCATTAACCGGTGGTTTTGCCGGTGAAATTGCCGCCACTATTCAGAAAATGTGTTTTTTACATCTGGAAAGCCCGATTGAACGGGTCTGTGGTATGGATACACCTTATCCACTGGCGCTGGAAAAAGAATACGTGGCCGATCATCTGAAAACCTACGAAGCGATTAAACGCTCGGTAACCTTCTAAGGGGGCAGCATGCAACAGGATTTTATTCTGCCGGATATCGGTGAAGGTATTGTTGAGTGTGAAATTGTCGAATGGCTGGTCAATGAAGGCGATACTATTGTTGAAGATCAGCCGGTATGTGATGTCATGACCGATAAGGCTTTGGTACAAATACCTGCGGTGTACAACGGTGTGGTCAGTAAACTGTATTATGCCAAAGGCGAGATAGCCAAGGTGCATCAACCGCTGTTTGCGATGCAAGTGGCAGGTTCAGCGGCGCCTGCAGATAGTCCGACAGCTGAGTCCAACAAAGCTGAAGCTAACAAAGTTGAAGCGACAACAGTAACTAAATCCGCAGGCCAAAGCCGGCTGGAAGACTTTATCCTGCCTGATATCGGCGAGGGTATTGTTGAGTGCGAGATTGTTGACTGGTTAGTCGCTGAAGGCGATGACATTGTCGAAGATCAGCCCGTGTGTGATGTTATGACCGACAAAGCCTTAGTGCAAATTCCGGCCAAATACTCAGGTAAAGTGAGCAAGCTGTATTACGCTAAAGGTGAGATTGCTAAGGTGCATCAGGCGTTATTTGCGATGCAAATAGCGGATGGGGCAGCGCAGCTTTCTGCGGAATCCAGTCATGTAGAGCTGAGCACTGCTGCGCCAAGTGCAGGCCATAGCTCTTCAGCCAAGACTGGCTTAGTGAACAATACACAGAGTAATGCATCAAACTCTCCGGCTCCGTCTGGCAAAGCACTGGCCAGTCCGGCGGTGCGGCGCTTAGCGCGTGAGCTCAGTGTGGATTTAACTCAGGTCGCGGGCTCTGGTGATAAAGGGCGGGTGTATAAGCAAGATGTACAGGCCTTTGTTGATGCTGGCCGCAAGCCTGCTACTGAAGCAACCACTCGCGCTCAAGCTCCCGCCGTTACTCAAGCTGCAGCTGCAGCAGGGCGCAGCATACTGAAAACCGAGCCGATTAAGGGCATTAAAGCCGCTATGGCGCGGCAAATGGCCGATTCGGTGGCCACGATTCCGCACTTTACCTATTGTGAGGAAATTGATTTAACAGATTTAATTGCACTGCGACAGCAGTTAAAAGATCAGTATGCCAAACAGGGTGTGAAACTGACGATGATGCCATTTTTTATGAAGGCGTTATCTCTGGCCATCTCGGAATTCCCTATTATGAACAGCCAGCCTAATGCCGATTGCACTGAGCTAAGTTACTTTAGCGAGCATAATATCGGGGTAGCGGTTGATTCAAAAATTGGTTTGCTAGTACCTAATGTCAAAGGCTGTGAGCAAAAATCGATTTTAGACATTGCCGCAGAGCTGACCCGCTTAAAGGACGCGGCGCGCGATGGCAGAGTCAGCCCGGCTGATTTAAAAGGCGGCACTATTACCATCTCTAACATTGGTGCTATAGGCGGCACTGTGGCTACGCCGATTATCAATAAACCTGAAGTGGCGATAGTGGCACTGGGCAAGGTGCAAAACCTGCCGCGCTATAACGCTAAGGGCGAAGTGGTGGCAAGGCAACTGATGCAAATCAGCTGGTCTGGCGATCACCGTATTATTGATGGCGGCACCATAGCGCGCTTTACTAATCTCTGGAAACAATACCTGGAACAACCTTCCACTATGTTGCTGTCAATGCGATAAGCGGCTAAAGCACTTGGAAAGGTGCGGCGTTTCTGCTAAAACCCACTGTGATCAGTGGGTTTTTTTATGCCTGCCAAAATTAGTAGCAAATAAGGTATCAGATGCACGAATTTGATGATTTACGGGTGTTAGTTCAGGCGCGTAGCCCCTTAATTATTATTGAAAGTTATGAAGAGTTACGTGCTTTGGCGCTGATTAAACGCCTGGCAGTAAATTTATTTCGCCCAGTATTCCAGTGGACCATTACTGATGGCTTACTGCGGCTGGATAAGGAGAGCAGTGCCCAGGCCTTTAATACCGAGCCGGATAAGTTGCTGGCGCAAATAAAAGGCACCCGCAGCCCGGGTATTTATGTGCTGTGTGACTTTCATCCCTTTTTAGCTGAGCCGCGTAATGTGCGCTTTTTAAAAGAGATTGCCCAGGCCCACGATCAGCTGGGTCACACCATAATACTGCTGAGTTATGCCATTAATTTGCCGCCTGAATTAGCCCGGCTCAGTTATCGTTTTCAGTTACATTTGCCCAGTGATCAGCAAATCCGCCAGCTTATCCATGAAATGGCCGAGCATTACACCCGGCAGCACAATATGCTGGTGGATATGGCGCCGGCGGAAGTGGCCAATTTAGTAAAGAATTTGCGCGGTTTGACCTTTGAAGAAGTAAAACGGCTGTCTTATAAAGCCATTGCCAATGATGGCGCTATTACTGCGGCCGATTTACCACGTATCAATAAGGCGAAATTTAATCTACTGCAAACCGATGGTGTGTTGGCACAGGTATATGACAGCAAAACACTGGATCAGGTAATAGGTTTACCCCATTTAAAACGCTGGCTCAGTCACCGTCAACCGGCGTTTGTGAAAGGTGGCAAAGATATGCCCAAGGGCATTTTATTAACCGGGGTGCAGGGTACAGGTAAAAGCCTGGCAGCCAAGGCCATTGCTGGCAGCTGGGCGCTGCCATTGCTACGGCTGGACATGGCGGCGCTCTATAATAAATACATCGGCGAAACTGAAAAAAATCTTCTACAAGCGCTTAACCTGGCTGATGCGATGTCTCCCTGTGTATTGTGGATTGATGAAATTGAAAAAGGCATGGCCAGTAGCGATAACGATAATGGCGTATCCAGACGCCTGCTGGGGATCTTTTTAACCTGGATGTCGGAGCGTAAAGGTCAGGTATTTATGGTGGCAACGGCAAATAATATTACCGAGTTGGCACCTGAGTTACTGCGCAAGGGCCGTTTTGATGAAATCTTTTTTGTCGACCTGCCAGGTGACGAAGAGTGCCTGGCTTTGCTGGCACTGCATTTATCCTTGCGCGATATTAAGCTGGACACGCCAGCGTTAGCGCCATGCCTGGCCTTATGTCAGGGCTTTTCTGGCGCCGAGTTGGAGCAGGCGGTGGTAGGAGCCTGTTATCGCGCGACGGCAGACGAGGTGGCGTTCTCGCTGGATTACTTACTGGCTGAGCTGGCAGAAACCCAGCCATTATCGGTGGTGATGGCCGAGCAATTGCAGGCGCTGCGCCAGTGGGCCAGCCAGCGCTGTGTCAGAGCCTGATATGCTGGAAAAAAACCAACTTCGCAATTTTTATATCCCTGAAGAGCAGTCGATTTATCTGCTTAATGCCAATGACGCAAAAAAGCTGAAAGACTGGGTGGCCTTGTGCATCAGTAAACTGGAAAAACTCGGCTATCGTCATATTGAGCTGATTGGTAAGGGCGCTTATGGTTTTGCCTTTGCCGGCTTTGCGGTTGATGATCAGTGTTATGTGTTTAAATTTTCGCGCATTAATTTGCCGCTGCATATTCAGGAGCGCCTGGCTGACGAAGCCTATATGTTATCGCAGGTAGTTCACCCGGCGGTACCCGCCTTTGTCACCTATCAGGTGATACGTAAGCAAGGCATTCTGATGATGGGGCGTGCGCCAGGCATAGATATGGAGCAGGTCAGTTTACAGCAAGGCCGTTTATCTGCCCGCATGCTGATTGATGTGGCGGCACTACTGGCACAGTTATTACTGTTTTTACGCCGCTTACAAAAGGATGGCCTGCCCGCACCTATAGTACATGGCGATATTAAGCCGTCAAACCTGGTTTACGACAAGCAGACGGGCCGGGTAAGCCTTATTGATTGGGGCTCATCGGTTTATGCGCAACTAGATGAGCAGGGTCAGCATATTGCGACAAACGTTATGCAGTTGATGTCGGCCGATTTACAGCATTCCAATGCCCGGCTGGGTGATGTCTATTTTATTGGTAGCGAGCAGCGTAGTGGCCAGTTATCCTCAGTACGTTTTGATGAGCAAGGGGTGGCGGGTACCTTGTATGCACTTGCTTCAGGTCAGTCTTGTCGCTTTGGTTATAAAGCTATTCCGGCCAGAAGCCTCGGTTTACCGCTTGAATTTGCCACCATGCTGGATGCGATGTTGTCTGATGATCAGGCATTGCGTTATAAGGCGGGTGATTATTTTATTGTCAATATGCCAAGGTTACAGCAACTGGTGCTGCCTGAATTAGCCTTATTTGACGATAGGCCGTTGTTACCGGTGTGGGTCAGCCCGCAGCGAAGAGAGCTGGATACGGTAGTATACTCGTCACGTAAATCCTTTTTGCGTGAGCATAACGCCAACGACAATATAGCTTTGGTTGATGATGCGCAGCTTGA
The DNA here is from genome assembly GCF_036735525.1 of Arsukibacterium sp. Taxonomy (NCBI): domain Bacteria; kingdom Pseudomonadati; phylum Pseudomonadota; class Gammaproteobacteria; order Chromatiales; family Chromatiaceae; genus Arsukibacterium; species Arsukibacterium sp. Next base: position 9,154 of record NZ_DAINOE010000063.1, read on the forward strand.
GCGTTATTACAAGAATTACCTGGATGGCATGGGGGATAAAGAAAAAGCCTTCATTGCCGCAGTAAGCCGTTTAGCGCGTTTTCCTGTGGTCGGTGGCATCGCTATTCACTGGCAGTCCAGCGGGGTCTATATAGATTCAAGCCTGAATTTATATGATGACAGTCTGCAACAGGCTTTTGCGCTGGCGGTCAATAATGTAGTGACATTAGCGCGGGCTATTGCCAGAGTCGGCATTTTTAAAGCCTGTTTATTTAATGCCCGAAATACCTTACACCTCTCAAGAGAAAGCACCGCAGCACCTTTCGTCGTGCCTGATAACAGTCGTATTCCCTATCAGTTGGCGCCGGTGCTGAGTACTGAAGAGGCCAGTAAGCAGCATTCTTACTTTGAGGATGGAAAAGATCCAGATGAACAGCTGGTGTTACCCGATGCCATTATGGATGATATCGCCAGCTTAAATTTAATTCGTCATACCGGTTGTATTATTTTTGAAGTCACGCCACTTTATATGAAAATTCACAGTTATTACCGCTTACTGGACCCGGAAGCCGAGCCACGTTTTGCCCAGTTGCTGGACAGTATAATCAGTAAGGTTGCGCTGATTAGTGGTGAGGGGGTAGGCGGATTTATGAAACTACCTTACAAAGACACCCGGCATTTTAGTTTGCAGATGCAAGCACCCCAGCAACTCTATCCGGCCAATCCCTATGCTGTTGATAACGCAGTTTGATGTTTTTTTAGGCAAGGTTGGCTTTTTCTGCCACAACCTCGTTATTTGCAGCGGGCTTTGCGTTAAAAAAGGTTTAATTCAGGCTTTAAAACAAGTAATGTAGTGGCTCTTGTTAAGTGCAGCAGAATTTTTTAATGTCCAGCGAAAAATCCGCAATGTATGATCTGCTATTGCAGCAGGGGCAAGCTCTTGTAGAGCATGAATCTGATCTTATTGCCAACATGGCTAACCTAAGTGCGCTACTCTTTAATTCATTGCCTGATTTAAATTGGGCCGGTTTTTATATAATGCGCGATGGTGAACTCGTGCTGGGTCCTTTTCAGGGGCAGGTAGCATGCGTACGGATCCCGGTAGGAAAGGGTGTCTGTGGTACTGCGGTGGCCACTGGTGAAGTACAATTAGTCAAAGATGTACATGAGTTTCCTGGCCATATTGCCTGTGATGCTGCCAGTAACTCTGAGATAGTGCTTCCGGTGCGCCAGAGCGGCGCTATTATAGCGGTACTGGATATTGACAGTCCTTTATTGGCGCGCTTTGATGAGCAGGATAAACAGGGATTACAGCAGTTAGTGGCGATGTTTGAGCAGCATTTGGTCAAGTCAACATGAAAGAACTAGCCTCAGTACATGATTATTTGTTGTCAGTCAGTGACGTAGGTGACTGGGAAGGCGAAGAAGAATATGTGACTGATACTTTTAATGCTGTAGTGCATGCTGTATGGCAGGCATTGCCTGAGGATATGGCTGCTGAGCAAATTGATGAACTGATGCCCATGTTATGGCAGCAGTTAGGTAGAGATACCGTATTACTCGATGCCGACGAGGACGAGTTAATTGGCTGGGCAATTGGTTTTGTCCAACAACAAATAGATGAAGGGGCATCGGATGAGCAAGACGCTGCAGACGATGACCAACCAGACGACTTTATAGACGACAACACAGATGATAACAATGACTGACGCTACTCCGATGACTGATACTCTGGCTACTGAGACTGTTGCGACAAGCAATAAACCGACTAATGTTAAAGAAGTACTGGCCCTGCTGGCGCAACAGTTTCCGCGCTGTTTCAGTATTCAGGGTGAGATACAGCCACTTAAGGTAGGCATCTTCCAGGATTTAGCGCTGAGACTGGCTGATGAGGGGCTAATTAGTAAAACACAGTTACGCCAGGCGCTTAGGGTTTATACCTCCAGCTGGCGCTATTTAGAAGCGACCAAAGCCGGCGTTGCCAGGGTTGATTTAGATGGTGTTGCCGGTGAGGTCATTGACGAACAGCAAGCAGAACATGCCAGTAAAATCCTGGCTGAGAGCAAACTAAAAGCGGCTGAAAGCCGTAAAACCAAATTACAACAACAGCGTGCCCAGGCAAATCCAAAGCCTGAGCCGTCAGTAGTAAAAAATAAACCGAACAAAAAGCGTCCGGTACGCTCTAATACTCAGACAGCGAAGCCACAACCAGAAGCAGCCCCTGCTAGTAATGCTGTTGCACCGTTAACAGCTGTAGCCAATGAAGATTTAAAAGTAGGGGCCAGTGTGCTGGTGAAATTAGGGCAAAGCCCGATGTCGGCGACAGTACTCGAAGCCCATGGCCAAGATGTGACCGTGCAGCTTGGCTCTGGTATGGTGATTAAAACCCGTCAGGATAATTTGTTTCAGGCCTGACCAATACAGAGTTGCTTATGAATAAGATAACTGCTATCAGTGCTGCCATATTGCTCTCCTTTGGATTGCAGGCTTCGCCTGTGCCAACAGTGAGCCAGCAAAATGCCCCTGCGCCAAAAGAAAATCTGGTGTTACCTGAGCTGAACCAGTCGGCGCAACATGCCACCGCCAGTAAACGGATTGCCGCCTTGTTCACGCGCAGTCATTATTTGCCGGTGCAATTAAATGATGAGTTATCAGCCAGGGTGTTTGATATTTATCTGCGTAATCTTGATTATTTCCGCAATGTGCTGCTAAAAAGTGATATCGAAGCTTTTGAAACCTATAGGCACCAGTTTGATGATGCTATCAATAAAGGCAATCTGAATTTTGCTTTTGATATGTTCAGTCTGACATTGGAAAGACGTATTGAACGCTTTGATTATGCACTGGCATTACTGGATGAAGAGTTTGATTTTGCCGAAGACGATGCATATCATTACGACCGTGAAGAAGCCGATTTTCCCGCTACTACGGCTGAGCTTAACGAATTATGGCGGCAACGGGTTAAGTTTGATGCGCTTAATTTAAAGCTGACTGGCAAAACCCTGGATGAAAGCCGTGACATTTTGCGTAAGCGTTATCAGAACACGCAAAAACGCTTTACGCAAACACAAAGCGAAGACGTTTTTCAATTGGTAATGAATGCCTTTGCCCGGGCTATTGAGGCTCATACTTCTTATTTATCCCCCCGTAATGCTGATCGCTTTCAACAGGAAATGAATCTGTCACTTGAAGGCATTGGTGCGGTGCTCAGGGCAGATGAGGACTATACCGTTATTCAGAGCCTGGTACCTGGCGGCCCGGCAGATTTAACCCAGCGTTTAAAACCAAAAGACCGGATTATTGGTGTGGCACAGGACAAGAAAGACTTTGTCGATGTGATTGGCTGGCGATTAGATGATGTGGTCGATCTGATTAAAGGGCCTAAAGGCAGCACCGTGCGTTTACAAGTGCTGGGTGGCAACGATATTGGCAATAATAATTCACAGGTTGTGACTATAATTCGAGACAAAATTCGTCTGGAAGACCGTGCGGCCAAAGCCGAAGTTTTCACGCCGCGATTAGGCCAGCTTGATCACAATATTGGCGTGATTAGTATTCCTGGCTTTTATAACAACCTGGCGGAAGACGTTAAAAAGTTACTGGTAGAGTTAAAAGAGCAGAAAGTGGATGGCGTCATTGTCGATTTACGAGGCAATGGTGGTGGTTCACTGCAAGAAGCTACGCTGCTGACCGGTTTGTTTATTGATCGTGGCCCAGTGGTGCAAATTCGCTATGGCGATGGCAAGGTTCAGGAGTCGCAGGACAACGATGGTATCAGCTATTACGATGGCCCACTGACCGTGTTGGTAGACCGCTATAGTGCCTCGGCATCAGAAATCTTCGCTGCTGCAATGCAAGACTACGGTCGGGCGCTGATTGTTGGCGAGCAAACCTTTGGTAAAGGCACAGTACAACAACATCGTGGTTTAAGCCGTATTTACGATATGTTTGAAAACCCGTTGGGCAGTGTGCAATACACCATAGCTAAGTTTTATCGCATAAATGGTGGCAGTACTCAGCATCAGGGAGTGATCCCGGATATCCTTTTCCCCAGCGCCATTGATCCGGCAGAGTGGGGCGAGAGCAAAGAAGAGTACGCTTTGCCGTGGGATTCTATTGCTCCGGCACGGTACCGGCAATTAAGTGATATTCAGACATTAGTACCGGTACTGCAGGAAAAGCACCAAAAACGTATTGCAAAGGAAACAGAATTTAAATATTTGCTGGCAGATATTGAAGAGTACAAGCAGCAGCAACTGGAGAAAACCGTGTCGCTGCAAAAAGCTCAGCGTGTCGCTGAGCGCGAAAAAGATAAAGCCAGAGCGTTGGAGCGGGTTAATCAACGTCTGACTCGTTTTGAGTTACCTAAGGTAGAATCAGTGGATGATGCGCCAGAGATATTGAGTAAAATTGACCCCTTTTTGGAAGAAACCGCTAATATCACAGCTGATTTATTAATGATGAATCGCCTTGCGCGGCAGTAATTTCAAAGAGTCTGTATTAAAAGGCGGTATTTATACCGCCTTTTGTTCAGTTACGATATAACACAAAAACAACACTAAAATTTTGAACCATAACACTAACAATAAATTACAATTATAAAGGTTAACTATGGCAGCACGTGGTGAATTCAATTCCCGTATTGGTTTTATTCTGGCAGCAGCCGGCTCGGCAGTTGGGCTTGGTAATATCTGGGGTTTTCCGTCACAGGTGGCTAGTAACGGTGGTGCTGCCTTCGTCCTGATGTATTTGTTACTGGCCTTTTTATTAGCCTATCCGGTATTAATGGCTGAGTTGTTAATTGGTCGCGCGACTAAAGCTAATGTGGTAGATGCATTAGGTCAGGTGACTAACAGCCGTGTTGGTCGTGCTGTGGGAGTCTGGGGTATTATTACAGTATCTGGCATATTAGCATTTTACGGCATTGTTGGTTGCTGGATGCTGGCTTACAGCACTGAGGCTATTGTCAGATTGTTTGGATTGACTGATTTTGCGCATTGGCTGGTGACCTTTTCAGTTAGCCGTAATGTGATTTTCTGTGGTTTTTTTATGCTGCTTACTGTGGCTATCGTCAGTGGCGGAGTAGTTAATGGTATTGAGCGTTGGTCAGTGCGCCTGATGCCAACCTTGTTTATATTAATGCTGTTATTGTTTGGTTATGTGATGACACAAGATGGCGCAATTGAAGGCCTGAAGGTGTACTTACTACCAGATTTTTCGCAGGTGCTAAACCCCGATTTGCTAATTAGTGCCATGGGGCAAGCATTTTTTTCCATGTCCTTAGGCGTGGGCACTATGCTGATTTATGGCTCTTATGTCAGCCATAAAGAAAACTTACCTAAATTAGGGGCTTCGGTGGCGCTGATTGATATTGGTGTTGCCGTTTTAGCGGGCTTGGTGATTATCCCGGCAATGTATGTAGCCTTGAATCAGGGCGTACAAATATTTACTGATGATGGCGTCCTTATCGCTGGTGATACTCTGATCTTCTCCGTGCTACCGGCCTTATTTGATACCATGGGCCAGGTGGGCCTGATTGTCGCATTAGCGTTTTTTGTGTTAATGACGATTGCCTCTTTAACGTCGTCTATATCGATGCTGGAAGTGCCGGTGTCCTATCTGGTGGAGAGCCGTAACATTGGTCGTCACTGGGCTGTGTGGTTTGTCGCCGGGCTGATCTTTATCGCCAGCTTGATCATCATTGTTAATTTTGACAGTTTATTTGGCCTGGTCATCGCAGCGACCACCCGTTACAGCCAGCCGTTATTAGGCTTAATGTTATGTATTTTTGCCGGCTGGGTTTGGCATCGCAATACTATATTGGCCGAATTAAAGTTAGCAGATAGTCAGGCTGAGCAACGTATAATTTGGCGCATTTGGCCCTGGTACGTGAAATTTGTCTGCCCGGTGATTATTCTGTTTATGTTTTACCGTTCCTGGTAACAGGCACAACTTAGGTTCTTAATAACTATAACAACGACATAAGGCCAATGATGGCTTGTTGCTACTGGAGCATGCTTGATGTCTGAAAAACAACCCAGTTTCCTGGATGCCGCTACGCCAATAGTAGTGTTAATTGTGCTGCTGGCCAGCTCAGTGTATTTATTCGGAAATGACTCGTCATATGGTCCTAACCAAATAGCGCTGTTTATAGCGGCAGGTGTAGCTGCTGTTATCGGGCTTAAAAATGGTTATAGCTGGCGTTCACTGGAAGATGCCATGGTAAAGGGCATTTCATTGTCACTGGGCGCCGTGCTGATTTTACTATCGGTAGGTGCGTTAATTGGTACCTGGTTATTATCCGGCACAGTGCCTACGTTAATTTATTATGGTTTGCAGATTTTAACTCCAAACTGGTTTTATGCTGCCAGCTGTATGTTGTGCGGCATAGTGGCGATGAGTATTGGCAGTAGCTGGACTACCGCCGCCACTATAGGGGTGGCATTAATTGGTATTGCTACCGGCCTGGGCTTATCTCCGGCCATTACTGCCGGTGCGATAATTTCCGGCGCTTATTTTGGCGATAAAATTTCGCCGTTAAGTGAAACAACCAATTTAGCGCCAGCTGTGGCTGGCGCTGACTTGTTTGAACATATCCGCCATATGCTGTGGACCACCATCCCCAGTATAGTGTTGGCGTTACTATTATTCGTGTTAATCGGATTTAATGCCGATGTATCCTCAGATCTTGGTCGTATTGATAATATCAGCCAGGTGCTACAGCAACATTTTAATATAAGTTTATTTAGCCTGGTACCGCTGGTGGTGTTGTTATTGATGGCGATGAAAAAAGTTCCAGCGTTTCCGACGGTGTTTATCGGTGCGCTGTTAGGCGCGTTATGGGCGTTGTTATTTCAACAACAATTGTTAGCTTCACTGATTGCTACTGATTTAAATGTAGCCCTGGCTACCTTTAAATTGGTTTGGCAAACTTTATTTGCCGGCTTTTCCATGACTACCGGCAATGAAGAGATGGACCGATTGCTTAGTGGTGGTGGTATGGCCAGTATGCTTAATACTATCTGGTTAGTGTTTTCGGCTATGATGTTTGGCGCTGTGGTTGAAAAAATTGGCCTGTTACGTAAGTTTGTACAGTCGATTTTAGCCTTTGCCAAAAGTACCGGCTCCTTGCTAACCAGTACTATTGTTACCTGCTTTGCCACTAACATTCTAACTGCTGATCAATATATGTCGATAGTGATGCCAGGGCGGATGTTTAAAGAAGAATATGAACGTCGCGGCTTAGCGCCTGTTAATTTATCACGCTCGCTGGAAGATGGCGGTACTATTACCAGCCCATTGATCCCCTGGAATACTTGTGGTGCTTATATGCATGGTGTACTAGGGGTGAACCCGCTGGATTATCTGTTTTATGCGTTTTTCAACCTGATTAACCCGGTGCTATCTATTATTTATGCTTATCTTGGCATTAAAATTTTGCGTTTAACGCCTCCGGCTTCAGTGCAAAGTGAAGCAACTGCCATGAATTCATCCAGGAGCTGATGATACTGCCTGGGCTTTCTGGTCAGAGCTTGCAAGCCATTAATAAATAATGTTGTAACGCCACCTGCTGCATCTTGCAGTGGTGGCGCGCCTTGCCTTAAGTGCCTTTTGCAGGAGTCATTATGTCTTTAAGCAGCAGAAAAACCGCCACTCGTCTGGCCGACTATCAGCCACCCTCATTTCTTATTTCCTGCGTTGATTTACAATTTGAGCTGGCGCCAATTAACACCCGGGTCAGAGCTCGCATGACCTTGCAACGTCAGGGATCGGAGCAAACACTGAAACTGGACGGTGAGCAGTTAGAGTTAATCAGCTTACGGCTTGATGGCAAGCTGTTACAGCCAGATGATTATCAGCATGATGACACCTCCTTGCGTATTTTTAAGCTGCCTGAGCAGTTTGAATTAGAAATTGTGACCTCAATATCGCCTGAGTTGAATACCGCGTTAGAGGGGCTTTATCTGGCAAATGGTGTGTTTTGCACTCAATGTGAAGCTGAAGGTTTCAGACGCATCATGTTTTATCTGGACCGGCCTGATGTATTAGCGGTATTTACTACTACCGTCATTGCTGATAATGCTGCCTTTCCTTACCTGCTTGCTAATGGCAATAAAGTTGTTGAAGAATCTCTGAATGATGGCCGGAAAGCGGTTACCTGGCATGATCCCTTCCCCAAGCCCTGTTATTTATTTGCGTTGGTCGCCGGTGATTTTGACCTGCTACAAGATGAATTTATTACCCAATCCGGACGTAAAGTCAGCTTGCAAATCTTTGTAGATAAAGGCCAGCTTAGCCGCAGTCATTATGCTATGGGCGCGTTAAAGCGAGCCATGCGCTGGGATGAACAGCGGTTTAATCTTGAGTATGACTTAGATATTTTTATGCTGGTGGCGGTAGATTTTTTTAATATGGGCGCCATGGAAAACAAAGGTCTGAACATTTTTAACAGTAAGTATGTGCTGGCTGATGAGCAAAGCGCCACTGATCTGGATTTTTTTAATATAGAGTCCATTATTGGCCATGAGTATTTTCATAACTGGACCGGTAACCGCGTTACTTGCCGTGACTGGTTTCAATTGAGCTTAAAAGAGGGGCTGACGGTTTTTCGGGATCAGGAGTTTAGTGCTGATATGGCATCACCAACCTTAAACCGCATTGCTGCAGTAAAGCTTATTCGTACTGCGCAGTTTGCTGAAGATGCCAGCCCGATGGCGCACCCGATTCGGCCGGAGCAAGTGCTGGAAATGAATAATTTCTATACGGTAACGGTGTATGACAAAGGCGCCGAAGTGATCCGTATGCTACAAACCCTATTGGGTAAAGACGGTTTTAATCAGGGAATGACCCTGTACCTGCATCGACATGATGGTCAGGCAGTAACCTGTGATGATTTTGTGCAGGCTATGCAGGATGCTAATCAGCTGAATTTGAGTCAATTTAAGCGTTGGTATAGTCAATCGGGCACCCCTGAGCTTACTGTTACCGAGCATTATGATACAGATGCTCAGTGCTTAACGCTTGAGATTAAACAGTATACGCCGGCAACCGCTGATCAAACCGAAAAACTGCCATTAATGATGCCGGTCAATATTGAGTTATTAAGCTGTACCGCACAGGCGAAAACAGCTGAGACAAAACAGCTTTGCTCTAATCGTCATAGGCTGGTTGTCACCGAGGCAGAACAGCATTTTAGCTTTGAGCAGCTAAGCCAGCGTCCAACAGTGGTTTGGCTGGAGGATTTTTCGGCACCGGTAAAATTGATTCAGAGCGGCCGTACCCTTGATACCTGGTTACAGATTGCGGCACAGGCGAGTAATGACTTTGCCCGTTGGGATGCTATGCAGCAATTCTGGTTGCAGCTGTTCACTGAAACTCTGCAACAGGCTAAGCCGTGTCAACTGCCGTCTGCCTTATTAAGTATATACCGTCAATGGTTAGCGCAGCCATTGGCTGATTTAGCCCTGACAGCAGAATTACTGACCTTACCAGATTTTGATACCCTGGCTGAGCATTTTCAGCCCATTGATGTTGATGCCATACTGCTGGTATTGCAACAAGCAAGGCAACTGCTGGCTTCAAGCCTGCAACAACAATGGCTACAATGCTATCGTGGCTTGCCACAACAGGCCTATCAATATTCGGCGGCCGAAGTAGGCCGGAGACGACTGCGTCAGACATGCCTGGGATATCTGGCCTTAACTCATGATGGCTTGAGCCTGTGTACGTCTCATTATCATTCGTCTGATAATATGACCGATATTTTAGCGGCGCTTAATGCGGCCAGACAAGCTGCACTGCCGGGTTGTCAGCCTTTACTCAGTGATTTTGCCGATCACTGGCAGCATAATGTACAGGTGATGGACAAGTACTTTGGCCTGGTGGCCATGGATCCAACAGATATAGTGTTTGAGCAATTGCGTGTATTAGAGCAACATGCGCATTTTAGCTGGAAAAACC
>NZ_DAINOE010000064.1:0-18899 GCF_036735525.1 Arsukibacterium sp.
GTAAAGTGCATCAAGCTGGATAGTGGTCGACATGCAATCACCACAGGTAGGGCAGCTGGAAAGTGTAACCCTATACAAAAACTGACATTTTTCACAATGCTTAGCTTGTGACTGCTGTAAAACCGAATATAAAACATCTGCAGTATGTACCATCTCATCCAGTCTGCTGTTCAATCCGATAACCTGTTTTGCTTCATCCCTGACTGGTTCGGCAATCGTCTTCACAACAGCGCACTGTTGCGCTGGATATATCTGGCGGGGCTTTATGCTTGCTTGTGGTGGTGTGAATTGCACTGGTGCCTGCCGTCTTCGTTCGGCAACGATGTCGTTACATACGGATGCAAATTCCAACTCATACTTTAGCTGCCGTGGGTGAAACAGCCATTACTTACATTGTGCAGAAAAAACGTGAGCTTTGATAATTGGCACAAAGGGCTTTTTTCTAACCTTTACGAGCCACCATTGGCGCCCCGCAACCGTCACAAATGCAGTTGCAAGCTAACCCGGACTCCACTTCAACAATGGTAACTAAACGACCACCATCAATCAGCTTTGCATAAGGTATTAAGATGGTGTCCATAACCATAAACAAGCCGATGTTAAAGCCAGCCCTTTTGTCTGGCAATGCGCGCCGCGTCAATGCGATTGGCGGCATGCAGTTTGCTGATCGCTTCAGACAGATAGTTGCGGGCAGTGCCTTCGGCAATAAAAAGCGCAGCAGCAATCTCGCTGGTGTTTTTGCCTTCGGCCGCCAGCCGCAGTGCCTGGCGCTCTTTGTCGCTGAGTGGGTCTTGCTCGCCCAGCGAGTTTAATAACAGCTCACTGTCGACCACTTTTTTACCGGCCATTACCTGTTGTATCGCCTGCACCAGTTGCGCTACCGGTGCATCTTTTAATAAAAACCCACCTACTCCGGCATCCATCGCCCGCTTAACGTAGCCGGCGCGGCCAAAGGTGGTAATAATCACCACCTTAGTCGGCAATTTTTGCTGTTGGACAAATTGCGCCAGCTCAATACCGGTGTGTCCGGGCATTTCAATATCGCTTAGCAGTAAATCAAAGGGCTGTTGTTGAAGTTTCTGTAGTGCCGCGCTGCCGTCAGCCGCCTCTGTTACCTCAAAGCCAGCCTCCAGTTGCAGCAAGCTGGCCAGCGCCGTGCGGATCATCGCCTGATCTTCCGCCAGTAAAATATTCATCGCGTAGCGTCCTGTAACAGTGAGGGCTTCTGCAGCGGCAGCTGAATAGTGGCCGAGACACCATCTTGCTGTTGCAGCGTCAGGGTGCCACCCATTGCGGCTAAGCGTTCACGTAAACCGGTCAGGCCGTTGCCTTCTTTCATCTGTGCCAACTGGCCGTTGTCATTCAGGCAAATATGCAACGCAGACCCTTGTTGCTGAAAGCTTAGCTGGCAGCTGTCGCCTTTACTATGACGCATTACATTGGTAACCAGCTCAGTTAACGCCAGAATAATGGCCGTTTCGCGCCGGTTGTCCAGCGTTGGTACTTCTCCGGTTAATTCGGCCTGAAAACCGGCATCGCGCAGCCGTCCAAGCAGTTTGGCCACTTCAGCGGTCAGTCCCTGATGTTTATAGCCTGAGACACTTTGCCGCACCTGGCTTAGCGCATCCCGTGCTATCTGGCTCAGCTCTGTTAGCTGCTGTCTTGCAGGCTCGGTCTGCTGATGAGCCAACAACTTAGTGGCCAAATCGGCCTTTAAAATAACACTCGATAAGGTATGGCCAAGAATATCATGCAGATCGCGGCCTATCCGCTCGCGTTCAACCATCGCCGCCAGTTGTCTAATTTCGTCCTCGCTTTGTTGGGTCGCCAGGTAGTGCCGCTGCTTTGCCTGCTCGGCCCGCCCCAGTAAGCTGACGGCTAATACAATGGGTATACCCATGATTAAAAACAGGTTCCAATGAATATTAAGGGTAAAGTCCAGTAACACTAACAGGCCAAGCAATGAGGTTATCAGCAGCAGATAACGACGCAGGGAATAAGCAAAACCGATAAAAAAGCTGGCAAAGGCAAACATCGATACTGAGTTGGGGTTAATTGGAGTGATCAGCGCAGCTATCAGTACTATGCCTAAAATAGGCCAATGCATATTATTGGTACTGCTGCGATGAGCCCAAAAATAGCAGACCAGAAACAGCAGCAACGCCACAGCCATACTGACGTATTGCCATACTGCAAAGCGCACGGTAAACAGCGGGATAAAATAGAAAATAAGGTTTATCAGGTAAACCCAACTCATTTTCCGCTCCAGGCTCAGCCCTTTGTCCATCGCTACCACCGCTTAGTCAATATTCAAGCTGATTATTAACTGCCAGCCCGGCTTAAGCCAGTGACATTTGTCATCAGCTTTTGCTGACAAAGTACACTGCTGCGCGCTGTGCTGTTGGCGGATACTGGCCTTAATCAGCAAAGGAGCCCGTATTTATGAACTCAGCAGTCAATAACCCCCATACGTTGTTACAGCTAACAGGCCTTAGTAAAAGCTTTGCCGGCAAGAGCGTGTTAGACGGTGTCGATTTAACGGTTAAGGCTGGCGAAGTGCTGTGTATTCTCGGCCCTAATGGCGCCGGCAAAACCACCCTTATCTCGGCCATTTTAGGCTTAATCGCTGCAGATAGCGGTGATATCCACATATTAGGCCAGTTACAACACGGCGCTGCCCGCAGTGTTGCGCTACGCCAGCAACTGGGCGTGATGCTGCAAATTGGCAGCTTACCGGCCACGTTAACGGTGGCTGAGCACTGCGATTTGTTTGCCAGTTATTATCCGGCCGGCTACCGCGCGACAGAACTGGTCACGCTGGCCGGGCTGGAAGTGCATGCCAAACAACGTTTTGGCCGCTTATCCGGAGGCCAGAAGCAGCGCTTATTATTTGCCCTGGCCTTAGCCGGTAAGCCGTGCTTATTGTTTTTAGATGAGCCGACGCTGGGCATGGATGTCGAGGCCAGGCGCAACTTGTGGCAGCAAATCAGCCAGCTGCAGCAGCAAGGGGTCAGCATAGTGCTGACCACCCATTATCTGGAAGAGGCGGAGCAACTGGCCGATCGCATTATGGTGCTGCATCAGGGCAAGTTTATTGCCAGTGGCAGCCCCAGCGAATTAAAAGCCCTCACCCGGTACAAAGTTGTTAAATGTTGCAGTGCCTTAGCCGATGCAGCCTTACTGGCGCTGCCTGGGGTGCTGCAACTGAGTCGGCAGCAGCATGGCGTGACTTTACATAGCAGCCAGGCTGAACAAACGGTGCTGGCTTTGCTTACTGAAGATAACACCGTGAGTCAGTTAGAAGTGAGCCAGGTGGCACTGGAACAAGCCTTTTTACAACTTACCCAGTCTCCTGGAAGTGAACATACTGGCACAGCAACACAGGAGCAAGCCGCATGAGTACTATAGCGATATATCAAAAAGAAGCCTGGTACGATTTAGTCAATGTCTGGCGCACACCGGGGTTTGTATTGCCGGCGCTGGCCTTTCCGCTGGTGTTTTACCTGTTTTTTGGCGTGCTGTTTAGCCCGTCAGGCAGTAGCAGCCATGCCGCTTATTTGCTGGCGACCTACAGCTGTTTTGGCATTATGGGACCGGCGATGTTTAATTTTGCGATGAATATTGCCAGCGATCGGGCGCAGGGTTGGCTCACCTTAAAACGTTTGTCACCAATGCCATTTAGCGCCTACTTGCTGGCAAAAATGGCCACCAGTCTGGTGTTTGCACTGCTGATTATTGTGCTGCTATTCAGTGCCGCCGCTCTGTTCGGCGAGGTAAGGTTATATCACAGCCAATGGTTGGGTCTGGCGCTGCTGATGTTGATAGGTACAGTGCCATTTGCGTTAATCGGTCTACTGCTGGGCTTAACCTTAAGTGATAAGGCTGCGCCCGGCGTGGTCAATCTGCTGTATCTGCCGATGGCTTTTTTATCTGGCTTATGGATACCGGTTGCTATGCTGCCACATTTTATGCAGCAACTGGCCTGGCTGTGGCCGAGTTATCACTTATCGCAACTGGGGCTAAAATTACTGGCAATGGATCAGGGGCATGCGGCACTGCTGCATCTGGCATTGCTGTTACTCACCACTGCCGTGCTAACCCTGTTATGTCTGGTTGTGTTTCGTCGGGTTATCGGAGCTAAATAATGAAAGCTATAGTTTTTATAGGTACAGCGGCGCTGCTGGTGATGTTTTTTATGTTGCTACCACAACCGGCAGTGAGCCCTGATGCTAAGCCGGCTACGGCAGTGCTGTCTGAGCTGAGCAGCAACAGTTTTGTACTGGGGCCGGTGAAGTTGTTTGATGGCGAACAGTGGCGTGAAGAGCGCTATGTTGAAGTACGTGCTGGCCGGGTAAGCCAATTATATCTGGCTAAACCTGACAGCCAGTTGCCACTAATAGACGGCAAAAACCAATGGCTAATACCGGGGCTGATTGATGGCCATGTGCATGCCTGGGGTGATGCCTTGCAGCAAGCGCTGGATTTTGGCGTCACCACTGTACTGGATATGTTTGGCGATCATCAGTTTCTGGTAGCGCAAAAAGCCGCCCGGGCCGGTACTGAACGCACTAAGCAAGCAGATATCTATGGTGCCGGCACACTGGTAACAGCGCCGAAAGGTCATGGTACTCAATATGGTATGGCAATACCGGTAATTGAAAACCCTGAGCAGGCCAGTAAGTTTGTTAGTGATCGCCTGGCTGAGGGCTCTGATTTTATTAAAGTCGTCTATACCTCCGATAAAGCGCTGCGCCGCTTTGCCCCTTCAATAGACCTGGCTACCCTGCAGGCAGTAATAGCCGCAGCCAAAGCGCAGGGAGTGCTGGTAGTGGTACATATTGCTGATTTACCGTCGGCACAGGAGGCAATAGCCGCCGGGGCTGATGGCTTAGTACATAGTTTTTTCAGTGAGCTGGCAAGCGCAGAATTGCTGCAGCTGATGGCCAGCGAGCAGCGCTTTATTATCCCTACCATGACCGTAATGGAAGGAATGATTGTTAATCAGATTAATGACGAGTTACTGCTGCAGGCACCGCCGGCGCAGCTTAGTGCAAAGGCTATTGGCAGTTTAAAGCAGCGCTTTGGTCATTCTCAAATCCCACAGGAGCGCTACCAGGTATTGGCCACTAATACTGCAAAAATGGCAGAGGCCGGCATTTTGCTGCTGGCTGGTTCTGATGCGCCTAACCCTAATACCGCTCATGGCGTTAGCCTGCTGGTAGAGATGGTGCTGCTGCAGCGCGCTGGTGTACCAACGCTGCAGGTACTGCAAAGTGCGACTTCGGCCTCGGCCAAGGCCTTTGGCCTGACGGATGTTGGTTATCTGCGGCCAGGTTACAAGGCCGATATGTTACTGCTGAGTCAGGATCCGATGACAGAGTTAACTAACTTATTAACCCCTGCGGCTATCCTGAAAAATGGCTGGTTGCATCAACCTGAGCTGCCAGGGCAAAGCACCGTTTTAGCGGCAGGGCTGATCGCTGACTTTAATACTGGCTTAACTGCCCGCAGCGGCGGCTTTGCTGCCAGCAGCGACAGCATGGTGCAGGGCAAGTCTTCGGCAGAAATTAGCGTGCAGCAAGGGGTATTAAAGGTAACGGGAACTACCCGCCCTGGTTTTGCTTACCCCTGGGCTGGTGTGGCCTGGCAAACTACTGCCAGCATAGATACCGGTAGTGACTTTAGTGAGATCACCCGTATTAAGTTTAACATTCGCGGCACCCCCGGCCAGTACCGGCTGGATGCGTTCACTGTTGGCAGTTGGATGCCTTCCAGTCAGCCTTTCACTGTAACCGAAGACTGGCAATTGGTGACCTTACCCCTGGCAGGTTTTCGGGCACTCGATGTGTCAGCGGTTAACGTGCTGAGTTGGATTGGCCCTGCCGGTAGCTTTGAGTTTGAAATAGCCATAATCGAGCTGGAATAGCCTGTTTTGAAATCGTCACCCACCCTAACTTACAACAGAAAAGACCAAGCTGATGAGTGATAAATTCAACCCTAAAATTGCCCAGTTGTCCCTGCCCAGGGACGACGGCTTTCATCGTGCAACTAATAAGCCGCTACTGGTGCTGCTGTCTGTTTTGGGCCTGGGTGTCGGCAGTTATCTTTACTATGACAAAAGCCGGCAACAGTTAGCACCGATAGCCACTGGGATGCAGCTAGGTGTCATAACCAATGCCGGTGATCCTGCCCGGCAGAGCGACCCGGTTGCACAGACAAGTTACGCGGCATTGACTACGGCTCAGGGCAAGCCAAAGGGCAAGGTGCTGGATGCCAGCGGCCATATCATTGCCCGGCGGGTCGCGACCATTTCCTCACTGGTGACCAGTAAGGTCGAAACCTTGCAGATTGAGGAAGGTCAGCTGGTCGAGGCTAATGATGTGCTGGCGCAGCTTGATGGTCGGCAGGCTAAGTATCATCTGGCCGGGGCTGAAGCGGAGCTGCTGGCGGGTAACGCAAGCCTTGGCGAGCTTTACAGCCGGCTTACGCTGGCAGAAATTCAACTGAAACGGATTGAAAGTCTGCTTGGGAACAAGGTGGTCACGCAGGAAGAGTTGGATACCACACGCTTGCTGGTCACTCAGCTCAACGCGCAAATTGATTATCGCAAGGCATTGAACCAAAAAGCGCTACAGCAGGTGAAGCTGGCAAGCTACAACGTCGATCAGCATATCATCAGGGCACCATTTTCCGGCATGGTTATTCAGAAAAATGCCCAAGTGGGCGAGTTGATCTCTGGCGGGATGTCCGGCGGCGGTTCGATTCGAACCGGTATCGCCACCATAGTTGATATGAGTTCGCTGGAAATCGAAGTTGATGTGGCGGAAAGCTTTATTAACCGGATTTCCCCGGGGCAACCGGCGGTGGCGCATCTGGATGCTTATCCGGACTGGACCATCAAGTCCGAAGTGTTGACCATTATTCCAACCGCAAATCGTCAGAAGGCCACCATCAAGGTGCGGGTTAAGCTGCTTGAAACCGATGCGCGGATATTGCCGGATATGGCGGTCAAGGTCAGTTTTCTGGCGGCTAAATAATCATCACCAGCAACCAATAAGGTATAAGGCGGACAGGCTCATGGAAAACGGCATAGCGTTGAAGAATATCAGTAAAATCTACCACAAAGGCAGTAATAAGGTGGTGGTATTTAACGATCTCAACATGACCATCAACAAAGGTGAATTTGTGGCCTTGATGGGGCCTTCCGGCTCGGGCAAAACCACGGCGTTGCACCTGATGGGCGGTCTCGACCGGCCCACCGCCGGCGAAGTGTTGGTTGGCAACAAGGTTATCAGCAAAAGCTCTGAGGCAGAGCTTACCCGCTGGCGGGCCAGACATGTTGGCTTTATTTTCCAGTCTAACCACCTGCTGCCGGTATTAAGTGCTTTTGCCAATGTCGAGTTACCGCTGGCCCTGACCCGGCTTAACAAAGTCGAGCGGCGCAAGCAGGTAGCAACGGCATTGGCATTGGTGGGCATGTCGGAACGGGCAAATCACCTGCCCAGAGAGCTTTCTGGCGGTCAGGAGCAGCGGGTGGCCATCGCCCGGGCGATTGTCGCCGACCCGGATATACTGTTGTGTGACGAGCCGACCGGTAACCTTGACCGCAAAACTGCCGATGCGATTCTGTCGTTGCTACACATCCTTAATCGTGATTTTGGCAAAACCATAGTGATGGTCACCCACGACGCTAAAGCGGCTGATGTTGCCACCCGGGTGATTAACCTTGAACAAGTCATAAACGGTAAAGCGGACACCGCCATCCCGGGGGCTCTGGCATGATTAATGTCACTCTGCCCTGGAAAAATGCCATGCGCAGGCCGGCCAGATTCTGGCTGACCTGTCTGTCCATCGTGGTAGCGTTTTATCTGTTTACGGTGATCTCAGCTATTAATGCTGCTCTTGACGCCAGCGGTACCGACAACAACCAGTACCGGCTGATGACCACCCATAAAATCTCCATTACCTCGGCCTTGCCCATTCATTACGGGCAAAAGATAAAGGCGTTGCCGGAGGTGGAAAAGGTGACTCATGTCAGCTGGTTTGGTGGTTTTTTCCGGGATGAAAGCCACCAGTTGCATGCAGTAGCGGTGGAGCCTGAGAGTTATCAGCTTATATACCCCGAGTACCAGTTGGCGGCCGAGGACAAAATTAACTGGAACCGGCTGAAAAGCGGCATGGTGGTGGGTCGGAAGCTGGCTGAAAAACATCAGTGGCAGGTAGGTGACAAGGTGCCGATCCAATCGACCATCTGGCTTAACAACGACAGTGGTTCATTCACCTGGGAGATGGAAGTGGCGGCCATTTACGACACCGCCACCCCGGATACCATCAATTCAATGCTGTTTCTGCGTCACGACTTTTTTGATGAGGCCCGGGGGTACGGGCGTTATGAAGCCAGTTGGTTGGTGGCCAAAGCCAGGGTGGGTAGTGATACCGAAGCGGTCAGCCACCAGATTGATCAACTGTTTGCCAATTCGCCTGCTGCCACCCGAACGACGACAGAGCAGGTGTTTATTAAAGAGCTGGCCCAGCAGTTTGTGGATTTGAGTTGGCTGCTGCGACTGGTGGTGCTGGCGGTGTTCTTTACCTTGCTGTTAATCGCGTCCAATAACATGAGCCAGTCGGTACGCGAGAGGATGAATGAACTGGCAGTGATGAAATCACTGGGCTTTTCCTCAGATATGCTGGCAACCCTGATCTACATGGAGGCCTTATACATGGTGCTGACGGGTGCGATACTCGGGGTGATTTGTGCCGCGGTGAGCATTGATCTGGTTCAGATAAAATTTGCCACTTTTTTGCCCGGCATTCATATCGACCCTGTTACCTACTGGAAAGTCGGCGGCATAGCGGCGGTACTGGCGGCTGTCTGTTGCCTGACACCGATCATTCGTATTTATCGATTGGGCATCAGCCACACCTTAAGGACGTGAATGTGAATAATACTTTTATCAGACAAGTGGTCACATTGTGCGGTATCACTTTGCTCAGTCTGCCGCAACGTATGGCGGGCTCTTTCGTGGCCATCTTCAGTATTGCCTGTGTAACTGCGGTACTGCTGACTGTACTGACGCTTATCCACGGCATGAATAACATCATGGAAAAATCCGGTTGGGACAGCACCCTGATTGCCATGCGGGCCGGCTCCGGCTCGGAACTACAGAGCGTGTTGTTTCCGGTTGAAGTGAGCACCATGCTTAATCATCCTGAGATCATGCGCGATGAGCACAACAGACCACTGTACTCGGCGGAAATGTTTGTCAATGCTGTGACCATGTTGCCGGACGTGAACGGCGATCGCAGTTCGCTCAGTCTGGCGCTGCGTGGGGTAAGTAGCGGTGCCGGGCAAATGCGGCCACATTTTAAACTGGTGGCAGGACGTTATTTTCAGCCTGGTCTGCGTGAGGTGATTGTCGGTCAGGGTATTGCCCGCAAGCATCCGCAACTGGACGTAGGCAAGACCATCAAGCTCGGTGGTTCAGAGTGGCTGGTGGCGGGCATTTTTGCTGACAACTACAGTGTGTTTGAGTCGGAAGTCTGGGCAGACTTGAATACGGTGCAAAACGATTATCAGCGCGGCAACAGCGTTCAGTCGTTGCGTATCGCCTTTGCCGGGGATGTGGATATAGAACAGGTGCGACAGCAGTGGCTGGACGACCCCAGGCTTAATGTGCGGGTGGTTAGCGAAAACGTCTACTTTGCCCAGCAATCTGAAAACATCACCCGCTTGATGCGCTGGCTGGGTATTCCGCTGGCGCTGATAATGGCGCTGGGCGCTGTGGTGGCGGCGCTTAATACTATGTATTCGGCCATCGCCGGACGCAGCAAGGAAATTGCTGTGCACAAGGCCATCGGTTTCAACCCCGGCGCTATTGCCCTGTCTGTGGTATTCGAATCGATTCTGCTGGCCATCATGGGTGGCATCATAGGTATATTGCCGTTATACACCGGCCTCAATGGCGTTACGGCGGCCACCAACAATGCCGCCAATCTAAGCCAGATCATGTTTAACTTTAGCATTTCACCATTATTGATGGCCCAGGCGTTACTGCTTGCCGTCGCTATCGGTCTGTTGGGCGGCATACTGCCGGCCATTCATGCCATCAGAATTCCGGTATCTCTCGCCATTCGGGGCGACTGATGCTACCGCTGTTTTTATTTACTCAGGAGTGTAAACCATGTCACAACTTAACTTGAAAAAATCTATTGTTACTGCGGCGACCGCCGGTATGTTGTTGTTTGGCGCTATGGCCCCGGCGCTGGCCGATGAAGTGGCCCTTACCATCAAGGATATCCGCAAATTGCAGGGGCACCTGTTGATTTCGATGTTTAAAGGCGAGGAAAACTACAACAACAATACCCCCTACAAGCTTCATAAAGTGAAAGTGACTGAAGCGGAGCACCAGGTGGTTTTCGAGGATGTGGAAGCGGGTGAGTATGGCATCAAGGTCATCCATGATGAAAACGATAACAAAAAGCTCGACACCAATTTGCTGGGGATGCCCAAAGAAGGCTATGGTTTTTCTAACAATGGGGGGGCCTATGGCCCTGCACCATGGAGCAAGGCCAAGTTTGAGGTCAAAGATAAAACTGAGCTTGCTATTACCCTGCTTTGAGCTGGACGATATATAACTAATTTAGCTTATATTCAAAGCCGGCCTCTGCCTCACTGTCATGAAAGAGGGTAAATCGGCTTTTTTTATTCAGGTTGGCATTAACTAGGCCGATCGTATTGCTGTGTTGAATCAAAGCATGGTATTGGCAAGTGTTGCAGCACGCCAGTTCTAGCATTTGAGTCACATGGTTTATGAGCTTGATATCAGCAATATCGGCAGCTTTTAATGCTAAAGATTATTAAGGCAGGATTTTTGTATGCTATTGAGTTTTTTATGAGCTGCAGCTAGATTAATTTCACCATAATGCAGCGTCTGGTAAGCGCTTAACGTTTTTAACACGATAGCGATAGGTGAGTGGGCGATGAAAAAAATGATTATGTTTTTAGCTTGGAGCTTTTTATTTTCAAGCCCATTACACGCTGATCAGCTAGCCTGGCTGAAACAGTCAGATGCAGAGCTTGCTGTTAGCTTGTTGCAAGGTGAGTCGGAGTTAGTATTGTTTTGTGGTTGTTGTGATAGCGATGTGCCGGTTTACTTGCAATTGTTTGGTGCAGAAGCAAAGTTCACCGGAACAGAGCAGTATTGGGAAGTTCAAATCACTGCTGTCGATTATCTTGATCAAAGTCGCAATGATGCGATTGACTTAGCCTATGCTTGGATCCGTCGTGATAACCAGGCGGTTAACCTTGGTCAGGCTTTAGGACTGCCAGCTGCTCCCTGCCAGCAAGCTTTTCTTTGGGACTCTCCTTGGGAACAATTTGCATCTACGGAAGACGCTGTTGAGGTAACTGCCAGACTCTTGTATAGCCATGGCGAGTCGCGTGGTATGTATGCTTATTTGTTACGTTTTGTCTCAGAAAGCGATCCAATCGAAGAATATTATTTCGATGTTGATTTTGAATTCTTTAAAGCGTTGCCTTTTCAGCTGATTGACGATTTACACAGCTACACCAGCGGCCCTAATGAGGCGATGCTCGGCCGTTTATTTGAGGTGCGTTATGGACTACGCTATGAGTATATAGAGGGTACACCGCAGCCCATTTATGAGCTGCGCGAGCTAAAACCCTTACGCAAATATACCGAAAAAAGGACTAGTCGAATTAAACAAATCATCCAGGGTAGTGGAGATGTCCACCAACTTAAGCCCTGGATGCTCGCCTCTTTGGCTCTTTGTCGAAAACGCGCGTTGGATGGTAACCAATGCCTAAGTTGTGGGCCAGGTAGTAGATAAAATGCGACACCAAATAGCATGAGATACCACCCAAAGCTCGCAAAATCTGTTAAAAAGAGCACAATTAACCCGCCGATACCGGATAAAGTGAGGCCTGTAATGATTTCTCTTTTAGTGGGTAACATCATCTTAATTTATACTCAAAACCGGCTTCGGCTTCACTATCGTGAAATGGCGTTACCCGGGTTTTCTTGTTAAGTAAGTTGTTGACCAAAGAATTTGGGAACACTTCAATACCGTTGTTAAAGTCTTCAACATTTTGGTTAAAAATGCGAATGGCAGCGCCGATATTTTCTTGCTGTTCGGCAATTTCACGCATTAAATTGTTAAAGATTTCTGAGGCTTTTAACTCCGGATAAGCTTCTACGGCAATCGTCAGACCTTGCATAAGCTTTTGGGTGCTGCCTTCGACCTGTTGCAGAGCGGCGGTATCGATAGTGTTAGGTTGTAACCGTGCCAAGCCAGAACGTAGTTCGGCAATGCTACTTTGTAAGCCCATTTCATGTTGTTTAAATTGTTCGGTGACTTGCTCCAGGTGCGGGATCATTTTATTTTTTTGCCGCTCCTGGGTTATCACATTGGCCCAGCCGCGTTCTACCGCATTCATCCGGGTAATAATGCCGTTATAAATCATTACCACGACAACCAGTATTAAGGCGGGTAGCCCTAATAAGATACCTAATTCTATTTGTAACTCCTTGTTATTATTTGCTTAAAAGTTGCTATCAGAATGCCGTAGCAATTGATGTACGGTATTTAATAGCTGTTGTAATTTGGGTAAGGCCGTGGGTTGCTCAATACTTTGCCGGAAAAGTGCCAGTTGGTCTAGCCCATAAGCTGGTTTGCTATCCAACACGTTTTTATCCGCAAAACTGATACAGAGCTCGCCATTATCACTAAATGCCAGATTAAGCTGCTTTAACGCAGCGGCTTGCTCTTCCAGTGCAATAATAATGGCCGGTTTTAAAAAACGGGCCGCTTGCATCGGATCCGCAGCGCGTACCTGAAAAAGTTTATTAAAGCGGCCAGAATCACTGGTATAACGTTCGCCTTTAATGCCCTCGGCGGCGAAGGCTGTAATAAACAGGTTTCGACAATAAGCAAAAGGCAGCACTATGCCATAGCGGTCAAAGTGATCGTAGACCACCCGGGTCGTCACTTGCCCCTTGCTATTAGTGGAAACTTCGGTGCGCTGGTTTACATAATGAAAATGCCAATAATGATAATAAAAGCTCATACGTATGTCCTTAAGGGCTAAAGCATTGAAATTTCGTTATTTTTCTTCGACAGAAATAGCAACGATTTGGCCCGTGCCCGATGCAAAAATGGCTGCTTGCGTTTGATAAGCATCAATCGGAGCGGGCTCCTACATAGAGATTGCCGAAATTAATTATTTGAAATCAATACGTTGCTTAAGATCATACGTATGAAGAAAAGCTATGCTCGGTGCCTGCATACTTGCCTTGAATGAGCTGTTTAAATTCACGTTTATAATTGCCGCGTTTAAATTCGGCAAATTGCTGCAACCAAGTGGATGTTGCTGGCCATGCCGCTTTCTTTAGTAAGGTTAACTGATTATCCAGTAAGGCATTTTTCCAATAGAGCTGCTTGGTAAACAGGTTCAGCTGATGGATATGATGCAAGGCAATAAGTAATGGAATCAGGCCAATTAGTGCCATTGCCGCTGCAATATAATACAGCAGAGAGTCAGCCTGTAGCTGATAGGTTAAAACAGCCACCAGTAGACTTAGCAGCAAACCGGCACTGCAAAGGTACCAACGCTGTTTATAGTGAAAACGAATAGGCTGCGGCAAAAGTGCCAGTTGATCTAAGATCTGCAGCAGCTCAGCTTTATTTTTAATCTGGCCGAGCTGTTCAGTCAGTTCTGATATTGCCTTAGCTAAAATGCTGTTAGGATCTGTAGTTGCCATAGTCATCCATGCTTGCAAAAAACAATACCTTAACAGCTTGTTTTAATTCAGCAACCTTTTTTGATTAACCTGCTTACCAGGGTAATTCACTGCCATTGCTATGATAAAACTTACCGCTGCGGCTGGCATCCAGCTCATTAATACGCTGGATAATCCGACTTGCGGCCTCATCCGGGCTAATATCACCGGCAAAACCGACCATCTGCGTTTGTACAAAGCCTGGGTGATAAATACCCACATGGATATTACGTGCTGCTACATCGCGAGCCAGTGACACGCTACCAGCATTAAGTGCCGCTTTTGCCATGCGGTAGCCATAGTAAGCACCCGAACCATTATCGCTAATCGAGCCCATACGGCTGGTGATCATGGCTATTTTCGCGCCCTCTTTTAACGCGGGTAGCAGTGCCTGGCTGAGTGCCAGTGGTGCTAGCGCATCGACCTGAAATTGTTGCTGTATACGAGCAAGATCAAAATCATCCAGGGTTTCATTGCTAAAAATACCGGCATTGTTAATCAATACATCAATGCTCTTTGTCGGGAAGGTGCTGGTAAGCTGCTGAATTTGTTTAAGATCGCTCAGTTCTACACCACTATGCACAGTGGCACCACTCTTCGCCAGCTCGGCAGAGGTATTGCGGCATAGCACCGTGACCTGATTGCCTTTTGCCAATTGCTGCTGTACCAGTGCTAAACCAATGCCTTTGTTGCCGCCGGTAATTACAATATGCTGCATGCTATAGCTCCAAAATGTGTTTAAAAGGTTAGTTTAAAAGATATCCGGCTGCCTTGGCTAAAATTCAAGGGCGAGCAGTGAATTTGACGCTAGGCCAGCGCTTAGTTACAGTGCTGTGACAAGGCGGCAGAATAATAAAAATGATGATGAATTCCGCACAAGTTACCTACGTTTTAAGCTTGGATTTTGGCACCCAAAGTGTGCGCGCTATTCTTATTGATGATAGCGGCACTATTATTGCCAAAGGCCAACAACGGCTGCCTGCCTATCACTCGGCAGAGCCCGGTTATGCCGAATTGCCCGCAGAGGCATACTGGCAAGCGCTTACGCAAGCTTGTACTAGTTTATGGCAACAAAGCCCTATTGCTGCAGACGCGATCAGCGCGGTGACGCTCACGACCCAACGCGGCACCGTTTTTTGCTTGGATAAGGACAAAAAACCACTCAGGCCAGCCATTATCTGGCTGGATCAGCGTGAAGCCACAGTGTTGCCAGGTTTAGGCAGCTGGCGCCACCTATTTAGGGTGGTGGGAGTTACTGCTATTGTTGAGCGCTTTCAGCGCCGAGCCCCATCAAATTGGTTGGCGGAATATGAACCGCAGCGTTGGCGGGACACTGCCCACTATCTGTTGCTCTCTGGCTATCTGACCTTACAACTGACCAGTGAGCTGGTAGATTGCAGTGCCGCGCAGGTGGGGTATTTGCCGTTTGATTTTCAACAGCAGCATTGGGCAAGTCAGTTTAGCTGGAAATGGCGGGCGTTATCGCTCACACCCAGCCAGCTGGCGCTTTTAAAGCCGCCCGGGGCTGAACTTGGCCGGTTAACCGAGTCGGCAGCGATAGCTCTGGGCTTACCTGTAGGGTTGCCACTAATTGCCGCGGGTTCAGATAAAGCCTGTGAGGTGCTGGGGTGTGGCGGTTTAACGCCGCAAACAGGCTGTATTAGCTATGGCACAACGGCAACCATTAGCACCGCTAACCGGCGTTATATTGAGCCAAGTCCTTGGTTACCGGCTTACCCTGCGGCGCAGCGAGGTTTTTACAATTCGGAAGTGATGATTTACCGCGGTTTTTGGTTGGTAACATGGTTTAAAGAGCAATTTGGCCTGCAAGAGCAGCAAGAAGCGGCCGTACTGGGCATCGCCCCTGAGCAGCTGTTTGATGAACTGTTAAAGGCCGTGCCGCCCGGCAGTATGGGGTTAATGTTACAGCCATACTGGTCGCCGGGTCTTCGTCAGCCCGGGCCTGAGGCCAAGGGCGCGATGATTGGTTTTGGTGATGTGCACCAGCGCGCCCATGTCTACCGGGCGCTAATTGAAGGGCTGGCCTATGCCTTACAAGAGGGGAGGCAGCGGTTGGAGCGGCGTAATGGTGTGTTAATGCAGCGGCTTCGCGTATCGGGTGGTGGCGCGCAAAGTACGCAAATTTTGCAGCTGACAGCCAATGTCTTTAACTTGCCGGTAGAGCGGCCGCACACCAGTGAAACCTCTGCTCTGGGGGCGGCTATCAGTGCTATGGTTGGCCTGGGGCGTTACGCCAATCACACCGAGGCATTAAATGCCATGTGCCGGCCTGCCCAGTGTTTTTTGCCCGAGCCGTTAGTGGCTGCGCAGTATCAGCGTTTATACCGTGAGGTTTACTTAAAAATGTACCGGCAGTTAAAGCCGCTATATCAGAGCATTCGTGAGATCACCGGTTATCCGCAATAAACGGCGCTGCGGGTTTTAGCACTGGCAGAGTATTCAGGGCCGAAAGCTGCCAGAACTTAAGCGTGATCTGGTTATACTGAGTGCTGCTTGGTCATGTTAATCCCTACAGGAATCGCTGATGTCTGCTTTGCCGTTTACCCCTGAAACCTGTCAGCGTGCCCGCTTAAGCCGTGATGCCCGCTTTGACGGCTGTTTTTTTGTGGCGGTGACCAGCACCGGTATTTTTTGCCGCAATATTTGCCCGGCGCCAGCACCGAAAGAGCAGCATGTGCAGTATTACCCCTCAGCGGTGTCGGCGCTGGCTGCCGGTTACCGGCCTTGCTTGCGCTGCCGGCCCGACAGTGCGCCAGGCTCACCGGCCTGGCGTGGCACTAATACCACAGTGCAGCGGGCGCTAAGCTTAATTCATCAGGGGGCCTTACAGCAGGGGCCCTTAGCACAACTGGCCGCGCGGCTGGGCGTGTCAGAGCGCTATCTGCGCAAGTTATTTCAGGCTGAACTGGGCCTCTCCCCCAAACGCTATGCCTTGTTACAGCAAATGTTATTTGCTAAGCAATTACTGCAAAGCAGTCAGTTATCAGTAACGGATGTTGCGCTGGCCAGTGGCTTTAACAGTATTCGCAGTTTTAATGCGCAGTGTAAAAGCCTGCTTAAACTGACACCGGGTCAGATCCGCAAGCGCCCAACGGCCGCCACTGCCGCTATTGAGTTGTATCTGGCTTACCGGCCGCCCTATGCCTGGCCACAACTCAGTGCCTTTTTGCGCCAGCGCCAGCTAGCCGGGCTGGAATGGACCGGTGAGAACTATTATGGCCGCACCTTTCGTTATCAGCAGGCCAGCGGGCATTTTACGCTGTACCATCAGCCGGAGCAGCACCGATTCCGGCTGGAGCTGACTATTGATCAGCTGGCGGCATTGCAGGGGGTGCTGCAAAATATCCGGCGACTGTTTGATTTAGATGTCGATATAGCGCAGGTAGAACATGATTTGGCACCGCAACTGGCAAAACTCGGCCAGTCGGTCACGGGGTTACGCCTGCCCGGGCTGTGGGATCTGTTTGAAGCCGGGGTGCGGGCTATTTTGGGGCAACAGGTGAGTGTGACCGCAGCACGGCAATTAGTGCAGTTGTTAGTGCAACAGTTGGGTGAAGAGCAAGCGGGTCGCCGTTGGTTTCCCACGCCACAGGCTATCGCACACAGTGATTTACAGTTTTTAAAAATGCCGCAGGCGCGGCGTGCGACGCTACAGCGTTTCAGCCTGTTTATGCTGCAGAGTAACAGCCTTGAGCGGCAGTTAATTAATAGCCTTGAGCGGGTGTCGAATAACAGCCCTGAGCGGCAGTCCGATGAAAACCCTGAGCCACTAAGCGACTGGCTGGCACTAAAGGGTATTGGCCCATGGACCTGCCAATATGCGCGCATGCGCGGCCTGAGTGATCCCGATATTTGGCTGGCAGCGGATGCCGGTGTAAAAAATGCGCTAAAACAACGCGGCCTGCAGTTTGCAGCAGAGGACGGCCGGCCCTGGCGCAGTTACCTGACGTTACAGCTATGGCAACTATTGGCAAAAAAGCAGCAAGCCCCTTTAAGCGGAGACTAATCCATGTTGAGTTATGACTATTTATCCAGCCCGCTGGGCTTAATTGAAATTGCCGCCACTGAGCAGGGCGTGGCGGCGGTAAGTTTTTGTGCCCAGCCGCGTTTTGCAGTACAGCCGCAGCAGGCTTTAGCGCAACAGCACTGGGCGCAGCAAGCAAAAAACCAGTTGGCGGCCTATTTTGCCAAAGAGTTAACCCAATTTGAGTTGCCGCTCTGTGCCAGCGGCACGCTGTTTCAGCAGCAGGTGTGGCAGGCGTTAACCACAGTACCCTATGGTAAAACTGCCAGTTATGGCGATATTGCCAAAGCCATTAATAACCCCAAAGGGGTTAGGGCGGTAGGCCTGGCCAATGGTAAAAACCCGCTTGGTATTATTGTACCCTGCCATAGAATCATAGGCGCCAACGGCACGCTTACCGGTTATGCCGGTGGTTTGGATAAAAAAGCCTGGCTGCTGGCGCATGAAGGTATCACCGGCGTTAAGTGATAGTGCTATCTTGCCTTAAACCCGCCTCTTATCTGGCGACAAACTCTAATACAGTGGCGTTAATGCAGTAGCGGGTACTGCCATTGGGACCGTCGTTAAAGACATGGCCTAAATGAATACCCGACACCGCAGCAAGCACTTCAGTGCGCACCATGCCATGGCTATGATCTGGTCGTGTAGTGACAGAGCCCGCTACCGGTTTGCGAAAAGATAACCAGCCCGTGCCAGAGTTAAAACGGTCCCGGGTATCAAATAAAGGGGCACCGCTAAGCGCATCGATAAAAACGCCGTCCGGGGTATTTCTGAACTGCTCATATTGCTGGCAAAATGGCCGGTCGGTGGCGCTTTGAAACGCGACTTTAAAGGCTTCGCTGTGCTCACCCAGGCTGAAGTGGCCCAGCAGGGCGTAAAAATCAGCAGGAGCGACATAGCCCTGCACCCCGAACACTTCTTTGCCCTCGTCCATAAATAATAAGGTGGGTGTGGCCCAGGTGGCAGACTTAATCGTCAGCCCGGTTAATTGGTTGGCCAGCCGGTAATGCAGAGGGATCTTGCCCTGATAATGGTTGGCGACATCGGCTTTAAAT
>NZ_DAINOE010000065.1:0-14910 GCF_036735525.1 Arsukibacterium sp.
TCTGCATTCGCAGCAATTTTGTCGATAAGTTGAGACTTGTTCACAATATCATCCCCTTCAATTGTTATTATTTTCTACAACTACTAGCTATTTGACTTAGTTCTACCTGACTTCATCAAAACAGGCAGTTGGCCTGCAAATAGAAACGGCGTAAAAACTAATCTTTTTGGCTTTGACCGCAGCCCTTGTGATACAAGGGCTTGGCCGAAACTGTCCATAACTTAGCACAGCCAACAAGAATGAAAAGCCCCTAAGCCGGATTTTTTTCGGTTTTTTTGCTTTTTGCTGTATTTTTTAGCGGATTTACCACTGTCATGCGGCTTGGCGGCTCCTGCAGGGCCAATTCCAACACCTCATCTATCCATTTTACCGGCTTAATTTCAATGTCTGCTTTAACATTATCCGGGATTTCTTTTAAGTCACGAATATTGTCATGCGGAATTAATACCCGTTTAATGCCGCCACGGTGTGCTGCCAACAACTTTTCTTTTAAGCCACCAATCGGCAACACTTCACCACGCAGCGTAATTTCACCTGTCATGGCGACATCGGCCCTTACCGGGTTACCGGTTAAGCTGGAAACCAGCGCCGTAACCATACCAATACCGGCACTGGGGCCATCCTTGGGTGTGGCGCCTTCAGGCACATGCACATGAATGTCGCGCTTTTCATAAAAGTCTTCATTAATACGCAAGCCTTCTGCACGGCTGCGCACCACTGTCATTGCCGCCTGAATCGATTCTTTCATCACATCGCCAAGCGAGCCGGTAAAAGTCAACTTCCCTTTACCCATCACTGAGGCGGCTTCTATGGTCAGTAGGTCACCACCCACTTCGGTCCAGGCTAAACCTGTTACCTGCCCAATACGGTTGCTGTCTTCGGCTTTACCATAGTCATAGCGATGCACACCCAGGAAATCTTCCAGATTATCGGCGTTAATTACCACATGCTGTAGCGTTTTAGACAGTAAAATCTGTTTTACCGCTTTGCGACACAGTTTAGAGATTTCCCGCTCCAGATTCCGCACACCGGCTTCGCGGGTGTAATAACGGATTATGCCGATAATAGCACTGTCTTCAATGGTCAGCTCTTGCGGCTTTAAGCCATTACGGCTGATTTGTTTGGCAATCAGATGCTGCTTGGCAATATTCAGTTTTTCATCTTCGGTGTAGCCTGATAACCGGATCACTTCCATCCGATCTAACAGTGGCGCCGGGATATTCATGCTGTTAGATGTGGCAAAAAACATTACATCTGATAAGTCATAATCGACTTCGAGGTAATGATCGCTAAAAGCCGCATTTTGCTCAGGATCTAATACCTCTAACAAGGCCGCCGCTGGATCACCACGAAAATCTGAAGCCATTTTGTCAATTTCATCGAGCAAAAACAGCGGGTTACGAACCCCCACCTTAGCCATTTTCTGGATAATTTTGCCTGGCATAGAGCCGATATAGGTGCGACGGTGACCGCGAATTTCTGCTTCATCACGTACGCCACCCAGCGCCATGCGCACATATTTACGCCCGGTAGCCTTAGCTACCGACTGGCCCAGTGAGGTTTTACCCACCCCTGGCGGGCCCACTAAGCACAAGATAGGCCCTTTTAATTTATTAACCCTCTGCTGGACGGCCAGATACTCCATAATGCGCTCTTTCACCTTTTCCAGGCCAAAGTGGTCGGCATCCAGAATTTGCTCGGCGGCGGCCAGGTTCTTTTTCACCTTACTGCGCGCCTGCCACGGCACCTGGGTTAACCAGTCGATATAGCTGCGCACCACGGTAGCTTCGGCTGACATCGGTGACATCATTTTTAACTTTTGCAGCTCGGCCTTGGCTTTAACCTCGGCTTCAGTGGGCATTTTGGCTTCAGCAATTTTTTTTGCCAGCGTCTCAAATTCATCCGGCGCGTCTTCTAATTCACCTAATTCACGCTGTATCGCCTTCATTTGCTCATTCAGGTAATACTCGCGCTGGCTTTTCTCCATTTGCTTTTTTACCCGGCTGCGAATACGGCGCTCTACCTGCAGGATGTCGATTTCACTTTCCATCATCGCCATCAGGAATTCCAAGCGCTCGGTGACATCAGTCAGCTGTAACACTTTTTGCTTGTCATCCACCTTCAGTGGCATATGTGCTGCCATAGTGTCAGCCAGCCGTGCCGCATCTTCAATACCACTTAACGCGGTAAGCACCTCAGGCGGAATTTTTTTGTTCAGTTTGATATAACCTTCAAACTGATTAATGGCCGAACGTAAAAACACTTCCTGCTCGCGACTGTCGATATCCTGGGTCGGTACCAGCTCAACATAGGCGGCAAAGGCGTTCTCTGTTTCGGTAAATTCGGTTAAACGGGCACGTTTAATGCCTTCTACCAGCACCTTGACAGTACCATCCGGCAATTTCAGTAACTGCAAAATAGTGGCTACAGTGCCCATCTCATATAGGTCTTTGTCAGTAGGGTCGTCCAGACTGGCATCTTTCTGTGCCACCAGGAAAATTTGCTTATCATTGTCCATGGCGGCATCAAGACATTTAATCGATTTCGCCCGCCCAACAAAAAGCGGGATCACCATATGCGGATATACGACGACGTCCCGCAGGGCCAATACCGGCATATGCAAACGTTCTGGATGTGCTACTGTCATTGAATTCTCTCTCGATATTTTAATACTGCAGGCGAAACCTATAGCGCAGTATATGGGGGTAGTTCTGGAAACTTCAATTAGCCAAAGTAAAAAGGAGCTATATAAGCTCCTTTTTTCCACCTTAAGCCATGTTAATGTGACTCGGCTACGGCAGGTTCCGGGCTTTCATAGATGAGTATGGGATCTGTCTCACCGCGGATCACTGTTTCATCAATCACTACCTTGCTAACATCCTGCATCGAAGGTAACTCATACATGGTATCGAGTAACACGCCCTCAACGATGGAACGTAAGCCGCGGGCACCGGTTTTGCGCTCCATCGCCTTTTGGGCAATGGCTTTGAGCGCATCTTCGCGAAACTCCAGCTCAACCTGCTCCATTTCAAATAAGGCGGCAAATTGTTTTACCAGCGCATTTTTGGGCTGACTTAAAATTTGTACCAGCGCATCTAAGTCCAGCTCAGTTAGGGTAGCCACAACCGGTAAACGACCAATAAATTCCGGTATAAGTCCGTACTTCACTAAATCTTCCGGTTCAACATCGCGGAATGACTCGCTTAAGCTGCGGCTGCTCTCTTTGCTTTTCACTTTAGCGCCAAAACCAATACCTGAACCTTTCTGACTACGCTGCTCAATCACTTTATCTAAGCCGGCAAAAGCACCACCACAAATAAACAGAATTTTCGAGGTATCAACCTGTAAAAACTCTTGCTGAGGATGCTTACGCCCCCCTTGTGGCGGCACCGAAGCAACGGTACCTTCGATTAATTTCAACAGCGCCTGCTGTACGCCTTCGCCCGATACGTCACGGGTAATTGAAGGATTATCAGACTTACGGGAAATTTTGTCGATTTCATCGATATAGACAATGCCGCGTTGCGCTTTTTCGACATCGTAGTCGCATTTTTGCAGCAGCTTCTGAATAATGTTTTCAACATCTTCACCGACATAACCGGCTTCTGTCAGCGTAGTAGCATCGGCCATAGTAAAAGGTACATCCAGCAAACGGGCCAGTGTTTCCGCCAGCAGCGTTTTACCGCTACCGGTCGGGCCAATCAGCAGGATATTACTTTTTCCCAACTCGACATCTTGTTTTTGCTGAGCACTACGCAAGCGTTTGTAGTGGTTATATACGGCCACAGCTAATACTTTTTTAGCATGTTCCTGGCCGATAACATAGTCATCCAGGTGGCTGCGGATTTCCCGCGGCGTCGGTAATGTATCAGCATCCCGCTTTGGCGAAATATCTTTAATTTCTTCACGGAT
The DNA here is from genome assembly GCF_036735525.1 of Arsukibacterium sp. Classification (NCBI taxonomy): domain Bacteria; kingdom Pseudomonadati; phylum Pseudomonadota; class Gammaproteobacteria; order Chromatiales; family Chromatiaceae; genus Arsukibacterium; species Arsukibacterium sp. The sequence continues at coordinate 3,913 of NZ_DAINOE010000065.1, forward strand.
AATATCGTTGCATAAATCAACGCATTCATCACAAATGTAAACTTGTGGGCCTGCAATTAACTTACGCACTTCATGCTGTGATTTGCCACAAAAAGAGCAATACAGCAATTTGCCGTTTTTATCGCCGTCAGTGCGATCCGCCATGTAACTACCTCTTTTACTACCTTTGCCTATAAGATCAGCTTATCGGCCTTGTTCAATTATTTCGCGTCACGTTGTGTCAGTATGGTGTCGATTAAGCCATAATCCAAGGCTTGCTGCGCACTTAAGAAGTTATCGCGCTCAGTATCTTTGCATACTTGCTCGTAGCTTTTGCCACTGTGCTCAGCCATTAAGCGGTTAAGCTTTTCTTTTATACCAAGGATTTCCCGGGCATGGATCTCAAAATCGGTTGCCTGGCCCTGAAAACCACCTAATGGCTGATGGATCATTACCCGGGCATTGGGTAAACAATAACGTTTACCTTTAGTACCACCAGATAATAAAAACGCGCCCATACTGGCTGCCTGGCCAACACAAACGGTCGCAATATCAGGTTTAATATAGCGCATTGTATCGTAAATAGATAAGCCGGCGGTCACTGAGCCACCCGGAGAATTGATATAGATGTAGATATCTTTTTCCGGATTTTCAGATTCGAGGAACAATAACTGTGCCACGATTAGGTTAGCCATATGGTCTTCAACCTGGCCGGTCAGAAAAATAACCCGCTCTTTTAGCAGGCGTGAATAAATATCAAATGAACGCTCACCTTTGGCGGTTTGTTCAATTACGATAGGCACTAAAGCATTAACGATGTCATTCATGTCGCGCGGCAATGGCATAAAGGTGCGTTCCTCTTGGCTGGCAGGGATGAAACTAATACGACGTGGCCTGTTTTGGAAAAAAAATGGCCCGAACTGCTGTTCGAGCCATTAAAACCGTCAGGCACTAATAAGTCAACTTAGTTAGTGGCTTGTGGGTTCATAATCTCGTCAAAGGCGGCAACTTGCTCCGTTACCGCAGCGCTTTTCAGCACCAGCTCAATCGCTTGCTCTTCTAAAGCAATGTTGCGCATGCTCTGCATCAGCTCTTTGTTACTGTGGTAGTACTGTACCACTTCAGCTGGATCTTCATAAGCAGAAGCAACGTTTTCAATCAGCTCCTGAACTTTAGCTTCATCCACTTTCAGCTCATTAGTTTTGATGATTTCGCCTAACAGTAAGCCGACTTTAACCCGATCTTTCGCCTGTTCTGCAAACAGTGACGCCGGTAATTCTGGCAATTGCTTGGCATCAACATTGTTGCCAAAACGCTGTAAAGCTTGCTGACGCAGTACGTCAACTTCACCCGCAACTAATGCTTGTGGTACATCTAACTGGTTGTTGGCTAACAGGCCTTTGATAACCTGCTCTTTAACTTTGCCTTTAACCGTTTGCTTTAATTCGCGCTCCATGTTTTTACGCACTTCGGCTTTTAACGCCTCTACGGTAGCTTCAGTTAAGCCAAATAAAGCCGCAAACTCATCGTTTACTTCTGGTAATACTTGCTGCTCAACGGCGTTAACGGTCACTGCAAAGCTGGCTGCTTTACCTTTTAAGTTTTCAGCATGGTAATCTTCCGGGAAGCTGACTTCTACGGTAGCTTGCTCGCCAGCGGATTTACCAATGATACCGTCTTCAAAACCCGGGATCATGCGGCCTTTGCCTAATTCCAGTTTGAAATCAGAGGCTTTACCACCAACAAATTCTTCACCGTCAATGGAACCAACAAAGTCGATGGTTACCTGATCGCCCAGCGCCGCTGCGCCGTCTTTTGCCTGCCAGCTGGCATGTTGCTTACGCAGCGTATCCAGCATCTTGCTTAAGTCTTCATCAGAAATCGTCACTACCGGCTTATTTACCGCAATGTCAGCTAAAGGCGCAACAGTCACTTCAGGGTAAACTTCAAAGGTAGCATTAAATTCTAAATCTTTGCCTGCGGCTAAGGCACCTGGTGCAAAAGTGGGCGCGCCCGCTGGCGTCAATTTTTGCTCAATAATGGCTTCGTAAAAAGAGCGTTGCATTTGCTCTGAGGCCACTTCTTGCAATACGGCCATGCCGTAACGCTTTTGAATAATAGAGATAGGCGCCTTGCCTGGACGAAAACCATCAATACGCTGGCGCTTAGCCAGATCACGTAAACGGTTTTTCACTTCTGAATCAATTTTGTCAGCCGGCACAGTAATGGTTAAACGGCGTTCTAAACCCTGGGTGGTTTCCACAGAAACTTGCATCTCGTTACCTCAAAATCAATGTCGGGCGTCTGAAATACGCCGTACTAGAGTGGCCTGGTGTCGAAAAATCTTGGATGAACCTGGCCTGTTATAAAATTGGACGCGGCATTATAGCGGGCTAACTCCCAGTAGTCGAGCCCTTAACAAAGACACTTTTTAGCCCTAGCTTAAGCACTAAAACAATCAAACACGGAACATTCGAAAATAGCAGTGTAGATGCCCATCAGGGTATCTGTTGAATCGAACGTAAATGCCTGGAAAAATGCAGGCAGAACCTATCAGGTTAAAATCGGTTATAGTCTGCTAAAGTGTATAAATTACGCGAAGCAAGGAGGCGACATTGCCGAATCTGAATGCAAAACCATTGTTGATTATTCGTGAAAGCGTAAAGGCAAAAGTGATATGGTTAATCGTTTTTGTGAGCATTTTAACATTGTCACTGGGGTTTGCGCTAAAAAAGAACTTTCCTCTGCCGGTGTTAATTTTAGGTGCTGGTAGCTTATTTTTAATTATTTGTATCCAACTAGCCTTGCTAAAAAAGGCCATATCTAACGACAACTGGTTGCTCAAATTTTTTTCTGATGGTCTTCTTATTCAAACTACCGGTTATATCCCCTATCAAAATAGCTCTTGGATTTATGTTCCTCGCTCAGCTATCAGACAGGTAAATGTAGACACTGAGAAACGCTGCACATCACAACTCGACGTAAACAACATTCAGAAAATTACTTTGCTACAGCGCTTTATTTTTCTAAATATACACGTAGACCATAACCATACTTTAAATTTGTCCCCAGATGCCGACACAGAAAAATATAATGGCAAGAGAGCGCCCTCAGCAAAGCAACGACAAAATAATCGCTTAGAAAAGCTGACAACGCCTCATCAACAAGCCGGTTTTACCATGTTTTTTATTTTTAACCCCGTTATAGCAACAGATTTTGGATTTCAAATTGAGCTGCGCAGCCACCGGACACGAACCACTGCCTCACTTAAACAACTGGCTTGGCATTTTCAACAATGGGGTATTTTACTAACCACTCATAACGTCTTCGTTGAATTGTCGAGCAAGGTCTCTGAGGACCTATTTCGACAAGAAATACGTCGCATCTGTCAGCAAGGCTTTGAAATGGAAGCAAGGGCAGCTATTCGCTTACGATATAAAGATCAAGGATGTGACACAACCGCAAAACTGGAAGAGATCCTCAGTGACACATCAAGCTAAGCACATTGTTAACTTTTTTGCGAAGAACAGCTAATCAATGATAAAGCTCCCAGAACCCGGTAATGTTTCTATAAAATGAGCCCCCAGCAACATGGCAGGGGTGTAGCTACCGCCTGCCACGGTGTTATGCATTAACCACTGGGCAATGGCTAGCGCGCCATCGACTGTGAGGCTGTAGCCATTTGCCGTTTTAATTCGAACCGTGACCCGCCTCCCCTCGGCATTGCGTGCCTCTCCCCACACATAGCTGGGTAATCTATGCCGAGCTGCGTCATCGGGGCCTTTGACCTGCTTGTCGACCAGCTTTTTCAGCAGCGCCTGCAACCAGCGCGAAGCCAACACCGGCTTTAGCAGATTGATGATTTGCGCGCCCCTCACCCTGGACTTTCGCATCGGAAACCAGGTATCGATATTGGCAATGCCGGTCGTATAGTATGCGCTGGACACATCTCCCCAGGGAATCGCCATGGCGTAACGTTTGCCGCGACCAAAATCGATTTCCCGGTGTTTTTTACCCATGGCGGTATACACCAGCTTGCCATCGATACGTTCAAGATTACCCAGGCCAAGGCCTTCAATCGCTGTTTTAGCGGTACCCGGCGACAGCCCCGAGCTGGTATCAAAACCCAGTGATAAATGCGTCGCATCCGGCAACAGCTGTTTTAGTTTTAAGGCAATGCAGTCGGTAGGTATAACATCGAAACCGACACCGGAGCACAGTACCAGCCCTTTTTCTTTGGCACGCTCGGCCTGTTGCTGGGCATGGCAATGCTCAAATACCGAGGCTTCACCGCTAATATCCAGATAGTGGGCCCCCACGCTGAGGCAGCCTTCTATCATTGGGGCACTGGTTGAAGAAAAAGGGCCTGCACAATGCAGCACCAGTTCCACCCCCTCTAGTGCATCAACTACTGCAGCCGGGTAATGTAAATCAAATACGCAGATAGTAAGGTTAAGCTCAGCGGCTAGTCGCTCTAGTTTATCTCGGCTACGCCCTGCCAACACCGGCTGCAAACCAAGCCGTACGGCTTCCCTGGCAATCAATTCACCGGTATAACCGGTAGCACCATAAATCATCCACGACATCATAGGTCTCCTAAATGGCGTATTGCGCCAGTGACACAAAGCCTGCACACGACAAGCTTGCCCTTGCATCGGGCATTTAATATGTTGTACACATAAGCTACACAATATAAAAAGTATACCCTATACCACTATCACAAGCGGAGCACAGATGTCTCGTTATACCGTCATTATTATTGGCAGCGGCTTTGGTGGCCAATGCGCGGCTATCCGCTTAAAACAGCAAGGCATTGAGGATTTTGTGTTGCTGGAGCGACGCGCGTTTTTAGGTGGTACCTGGGCGCAAAACACCTTCCCCGGGGCGGCGGTAGACGTGCAATCACCCTTGTATTGCATAGCGTCAGAACCTTACGACTGGTCGCAAATGTTTGCGACCCAGGCCGAGTTGCGTCAATACACCGAGCATCTATTAGTTAAACATAACTTGATTGAAAAAACCCTGACTAACAGCAAAGTTGAAAAAATCCAGTGGAACGCCGAACAGCAATGTTGGGATTTACAAGTAACAGGGCACAACTTGTTGCAGGCACAGTTTGTGATTAATGCGTCAGGGCCTTTAAGTAAGTCGGTTATCCCGCCATTTGCGGGGCAATCATTATTCAAGGGTAAGGCGTTTCATAGCAATGAATGGGACCACAGTTATGATTATAAGCATAAACGGGTAGCAATTATTGGCAGTGGTGCTAGTGCAGCACAAATTATTCCGGCGATAGCAAGTGATGTTAAACATCTGCATGTGTTTCAACGCACCCCGCACTGGGTGTTACCCCGCCCCGACTATGTGTTTAAACCCTGGCAACGCAAGTTACTGCGATACAACATCTTTTATCGCCTGTTGCGTGGCATTATCTACTGGGCGCTGGAATCAAGGGTAATTGGCTTTAAATATTCCGAGAAAATGCTGGATTTACTGGCCGGTCGTGCGGCGCGACAACATATTAAAAAACAGATTAAAGACCCGGCATTACAGCAGAAAGTGACCCCTGATTTTACTATTGGTTGCAAGCGGATCATCTTGTCTAATACCTTGTACCCTGCATACTGCCGCGACAATGTCACTCTGCACGATAAACATGACGGCATTGCGTCGATAACTGCGGGTGGCATTAACACCCTTCAGGGTAATGCACTTGAAGTGGATTTGATTATTTATGCCACCGGATACGATGCTACCGACGGGGTAATCTCTTACCCAGTGGTGGGGAAGAATGGGTCTACCCTGGCAGATGCCTGGGCAGATTTTCCACGCGCGTATTTGGGGACAACAGTGCCGGATTTTCCCAATCTGTTTATCGTCACCGGACCGAACACCGGCATTGGCCATACCTCGGCGATTGTCGTTATCGAAGCGCAAATGCATTACATTTTGCGCGCGATAAGCGAAGTTCGCACTGCGGGTAAAACAGTAATTGAGGTAGATGCGGCTGCAGAAGAGCGCTACACCCGGCACATTCATCAGGAAATGGCGAAAACCGTATGGCAAACCGGTGGTTGTAGCAGCTGGTACAAAAGTAAAAGCGGCAAGGTGATTGCGATGTTTCCGGGCTTTAGTTTTACCTTTCGCCGCTGGACTAAAGGTTTTCGCCGGCACGATCATCACATGTCGTAATCTTTGATTAAGGTTAAACCATGACAAAAGCACCAAGGCAACGATGAAAAAAACGATTCTAATAGCTATAGCCCTGTTGTTGGCCGTATTGCTGGGTATGTATCACCTTGCTTACGATACCATCGGCCGTTGGCTGTATAGCACAGTAACAGACGTTGAAGCCCGTTTTTATGGCTTTAAGCAACAGCGCGTCGATATCGGCGACATGCAGCTGGCAATGTATCGAAATGATAATCCGGGCAAGCCCAGCATAGTGATGCTTCATGGTTTTAGCGCCGATAAAGACGTATGGCCACGGTTTGCCAAACATTTTGTCGACGATTTTGATGTCATTATTCCGGATTTAGCCGGTCATGGTGATACCGGTTTTGATGCTAAATGGGATTATTCCATTACTGCACAAGCAGCACGTGTAGCGGCGTTGCTAGAGGCATTAAATATCCAGCACGCGCATCTGATTGGTAATTCCATGGGAGGCTATTTGGCAGCACAATTTGCCATTGTCTACCCACAGCAGACGTTGTCGGCAACCATGGTTAATCCGGCCGGGGTAACCTTTCCTCAACCAAGTGAGATGTATCTGCTAATCACAGCAGGGGATAACCCCTTTTTCATGCATCAGCGCAGCGACTTCGACCGTTTTTACCCGATGACCATGGCAAAACCGCCTTATTTACCCAAGGTCGTGTTGGCGGCGGTGGCGCAAAAGTATATTGAGCGCCGTGAGGAGTTGCAGACCATTTTTGCCGATTTCCATGACACGCCTTTGCTTGAAAACGACTTACATCGGATAACTGCGCCGGCGATGTTGTGGTGGGGAGATCAAGACCGCCTGTTGCATGTCAGCGCGGTGCCGGTATGGCAAGCCGGCATACCGCAACTTGAAACCCGCGTGTTTCAGGGGATTGGTCACATGCCCATGGTAGAAATTCCGCAAAAAACTGCGGATATTTATCGCGCATTTTTAGATGGCCTTTAAATAATAGCCAGCGCTTAACAAAGGATTATGATGAAAAATTTGCAAGGTAAAGTAGCCGCCATTACAGGTGCAGGTTCCGGTATTGGTCAAGCCTTGGCGTTGCATTTAGCCCGGCAGGGTTGTCATTTGGCCTTGTCAGATATCAATCAACAAAGCTTAGATGAAACTCAGGGCAAACTGGCGAACTATGACGTTACAGTGACTCAACAACAGCTCAATGTCGCCAACGAGCAAGAGGTATATCAATGGGCAGAGCAGGTTGAACAGCAACACGGCAAGGTTAATTTGATTTTTAATAATGCCGGCGTGGCGTTATCAGGCACAGTCGAAGGTTTGTCGTTAGATGAGTATCGATGGGTTATGGATATCAATTTTTGGGGTGTGGTGTATGGCACCAAAGCTTTTTTGCCTAAGCTCGCGGCCTCTGGTGATGGCCATGTTATCAATATATCCAGTATTTTTGGATTGGCCTCTCAGCCACTAATGAGCGGTTATAACGCCAGTAAATTTGCGGTAAGAGGATTCACAGAGTCTTTACGTCAAGACCTTGAGTTAACGGGTGCCAAGGTCAGCGCAACCTGTGTGCATCCAGGCGGTATTAAAACCAATATTGCGCAATCAGCACGCATGACCGCCAGTGTTAAAGCAGCGACCGGTATTGACAATGAAGACTCGATAAAAGATTTTGAACGGTTATTTTTTAACACGCCAGCAAGCGCAGCAAAAGCCATAGTAAATGGCGTAATGCACAACAAACGTCGGGTATTAATCGGCCCCGATGCCACACTCTTTGATTTGCTGGTTCGCCTATTTCCTTCAAGTTATCAAAGAATTTTTACTAAAGTGGTTAAATATCGCGCTAAAAAAGCACTAAACAACCCCGATTAACAGCCTAATTCTGTACAATACACAGCCACTTTTTACTTACACTTTTAACAACAAAAACAGGCATTTAATCTGCTTAAATGCCTGTTTCTGGGGAGGACTGTGCGCGAATAGCTTAGCTGCGCACTTGCCCCTGGCCGGTGACCACGTATTTTTCGGTGGTCAGGGCTTCCAGCCCCATTGGGCCGTATGCGTGTAGCTTACTGGTGGAAATGCCAATTTCGGCGCCTAAGCCCAACTCACCGCCATCAGAAAAGCGCGATGAGGTATTGTGCATGACCACAGCACTGTCGATACTGCGTATAAAACGCTGTGCCGCGGCGTTATCTTCGGTGCAAATCACCTCAGTATGCTGACTGCCAAAACGGTCGATGTGGGTCATAGCCGCATCCAGATCCGCTACTTGCTTAATGGCGATTTCCAGCGCCAGGTATTCCTGACCAAACTCCTCTTCTGCCAGTACAGAGCCACCGCTGAAATACTGCAGGCTTTGCTTACAGGCATGCACTTTAACCTGATGCTCAGCCAATGCCTTAGCAACCATGGGTAAAAAGTCGGCCGCAACCTGCTGGTGGACCAACAGGCCTTCCAGGGCATTACAAACCCCCGGCCGCTGTACCTTGCCGTTTAGCAGTAACTGTAGCGCCATTGGCAAATCTGCGGCTTTATCGACATACAAATGGCAAACGCCTTTATAGTGCTGGATCACCGGTATGCGGCTGTGCTCGGTGACAAAGCGGATTAAGCCTTCTCCACCGCGGGGGATCACCAAATCAATGTAATCATCCTGTTTCAGCAGCGACAATAATAAATTACGATCCGGATCCGGCACTATGCTAATCACCTCAGGCGGCAGCTTATGCTCAATCAGCGCTAAATGCATGGCTTTGGCAATGGCTAAGCTAGTGTTAATCGCCTCGCGGCCACAACGCAAAATAACGGCATTGCCTGATTTGAAGCACAGCGCACCAGCATCGGCGGTGACATTGGGGCGAGCTTCATAAATCATGCAAATGACGCCCAGTGGAATACGGGTTTTGGCAATATTAATGCCATTAGGCCGCTGTTCAATAAAACGGCTTTGCCCTACCGGATCTGGCAGGCTGACAATTTGCTCAATAGCACTGGCCATCGCATCAATACGCTCTGCCGTTAAGGTCAGGCGGTCAAGCATAGCCTCTGCGGTGCCAGAGGCAGCGGCCTGCGCCACTTCGCTGGCATTTTCCGCTAAAATGGCAGGAGTGGCCTGACGTATATGCTTAGCAAAACTTTGCAGCACCTGATTTTTTTGTTCAGTATTTAAAGCAGCTACCGCTTTGGCGGCCACTGCAGCTTTGGCAGCCAAACTGGCTGCAACATCGGTACTCATAATTTCTCCAGTAACATCATTTCACTGCGATGGATCACCGCATCAGAACCTGTCGGGCAATAACCCAGACAATGACTAAAATCCCGGCTTTGTTGGCCTTTAATCGAAAATAACTCATTGGCACTAAAACGGCTGCCCCCTTTGGCAATAGACCTTTTACCGGCCTTGCAACGAATAATCACCGCATCACCCGATTCAAACTCGCCTTTTACCTGCACTATACCACTGCTTAATAAAGAGGCACCATTACGGCATAACGCATCGATACAACCGTCATCGACCCAAATTTCACCCTTGGCTCTTAACGTATGGCGAACCCAATGTTTTTTAGCCGATAACGGCTTGGCCTGACCATAGAAGATGGTGCCCGGATTAGTACCCGCTAAAAGACACTGAAAGGTGACCGCCTGGTGGCCATCACAAATAAGGGTATCTATACCCTGCGCCGCGGCTTTTTCGGCCGCTTCAATTTTTGTGCGCATACCACCGGTGCCAACCGAGGAAGACGCGCCGCCAGCCAGTTGATAAATACGTTGATCAATCTGCCTGACCTCGGGGATTAGCGTAGCTTTAGGATCTTTATTCGGATCTGCAGTATAAAGCCCCTGCACATCAGAACAAATAATCAGTGCATCAGCACTGGTCACCGTCGCCACCATAGCTGCCAGATTATCATTATCGCCCACTTTTAACTCTTCAGTGGCAATAGTATCGTTTTCATTGACGATAGGCAGTACGCCATGATCGAGCAAACGCTGAAAGGTATTGCGGGCATTAACATGACGTACCCGATCACTTAAATCGCCGTGGGTGAGCAATACTTGCGCACAGGGAAATTCAAAGCAGCGACTCCAGAAATTCATCATTTCATTCTGGCCGACTGCGGCCATAGCGCGTTTTAGGGCAATAGGCACCCGTTGGTGACTAAAGTTAAAATGATGGCGGCCTGCTGCGACACTACCAGAGGAGACCAGGATAACTTCCAGGCCTTGCATACGACATTGGCGGATAAATTCTGCGATAGGACGTAAATACTTTTCACTACATCCATCGTTTTCTGGTGCTATCAGGGCACTGCCGACCTTCAGTACTACCCTACGCCAGGATGGGTTTAGCATAACTCCTCCGTTATTTGGACCAAAGGCAGTATAGCAAAAACGGTAAGTGGGCACCACAGCACATAGCCGCGCCAAGCGAGAACAAAAACAAATTAAGCATTATTATTCATAAATTTAGCATTAAAAGCAGTTACAGGCGCGTAGCCAAAGGCTAAATTTCAACCACTAAAACTGTAATTAAATTACAGTTTTAGCGGTTATCGCCTGCCATAACACAACTGACATCGGCGTGCATAACCACACCCATTATAACTTTGATGAATAGTTAATATAAAAATGTTTTAAATAGGATGATGAATCCGCTACAGAGCAGAAAACAAAGGGATATGCAGGAGGTGTTGTTAAACGTTAAGTCGAGAATGGTCGGTGATGCAGGATTCGAACCTGCGACCCCTTGGATTAAGGGCACCCAAACCAAGTGCGCTTATTTTGCTGAGCGAGAATGGTCGGTGATGCAGGATTCGAACCTGCGACCC
>NZ_DAINOE010000065.1:15010-18576 GCF_036735525.1 Arsukibacterium sp.
CGCTTATTTTGCTGAGCGAGAATGGTCGGTGATGCAGGATTCGAACCTGCGACCCGCGGGATTAAGAGTACCCAAACCAAGTGCGCTTATTTTGCTGAGCGAGAATGGTCGGTGATGCAGGATTCGAACCTGCGACCCCTTGGACCCAAACCAAGTGCGCTACCAAGCTGCGCCAATCACCGACAATGAGAACTCAGGGAAAAGATGGGGTGGATGATGGGGTTCGAACCCACGACAACCGGAATCACAATCCGGGGCTCTACCAACTGAGCTACAACCACCACTGAAACTGACTTGCGCTTATATGGCGCGCCCGATAGGATTCGAACCTATGACCCACGGCTTAGAAGGCCGTTGCTCTATCCAACTGAGCTACGGGCGCACAATCGAAACCCTACCAAGAATGGAAATCTTAAATGGTCGGTGATGCAGGATTCGAACCTGCGACCCCTTGGACCCAAACCAAGTGCGCTACCAAGCTGCGCCAATCACCGACAATATTGCACTGCTGCAACGGGGCGGAATATTAACGCCCGCCATGCACAGCGTCAAACCTTTTTTTAGGGATTTCGCTTAATTGGCGATTATTTGAGCCTATAGCACTCTTCATTGCAGATATTGCTCTGTAAATAGTCTCAAGATGGAGTTCTGCCAGCAGCTGTGCGAAAATATGTTTCTCTTATTTGCAGCAGGAATAGCGTTGGCATGACAGCACAGATTATCGATGGCAAGGCAGTTGCCCAGGCCACCAAAGACAAAGTAGCCGCTCAGGTGCGGGCAAGGGTCGCCGCGGGTAAAAGAGCACCCGGTTTAGCCGTGGTGCTGGTGGGGTTAGATCCGGCGTCTCAGGTCTATGTTGGCAGTAAACGCAAAGCCTGTGAAGAAGTCGGCTTTCATTCGGTGTCCTATGATTTACCCGCCAGCACCAGCCAGCAACAGTTACTGGAACTGATTGACAGCCTGAATGCGGATAATACTGTCGATGGCATCTTAGTGCAGCTGCCGCTGCCAGCAGGGCTGGATGTATCGGCTATTCTGGAGCATATTGCCCCGCACAAAGATGTCGATGGCTTTCATCCCTATAATATAGGCCGCTTAGCCCAGCGCATGCCGGCACTGCGTCCTTGCACGCCTAAAGGCATTATGACTCTGCTGCAAAGCACCGGGGTCAATATTAAGGGGATGGATGCAGTGGTAGTAGGTGCCTCAAATATCGTTGGCCGGCCGATGGCGCTGGAATTGTTACTGGCCGGATGCACCACCACCGTATGCCATAAATTTACCCGCAACCTGGAGCAACAGGTGCGTCGGGCCGACTTACTGGTGGTAGCCGTAGGACGGCCAGACTTTATCCCCGGCGATTGGATTAAACCCGGTGCACTGGTGATTGATGTCGGCATCAACCGCCTTGACTCCGGTAAGTTAGTCGGTGATGTTGAATATAGTAGCGCGGTAAAGCACGCTCGCTATATTACACCGGTACCGGGTGGCGTGGGCCCGATGACCGTTGCCAGTTTAATCGAAAACACACTGGAAGCCTGCGAGCTGTATCACGACAAGCATTAAGTTTTTATCTAAAAAAAACCGCTTTTCAGCGGTTTTTTTGTTTCTAAGCACGTCGCCAGCTGGTGACGCCATTTTTATCTTCAACAATAATACCTTTGCCGGTCAGCGCAACGCGCGCGGCATCAGCGGCAGCCCAGTCTTTGTTAGCACGGGCGTTATTTCGCTGCGCGATTAATGCTTCTATCTCTGCCACGTCACCGGCCGAGGTGCCTGCTTGTAAAAACTGCTCGGCATCACCCTGCAACATTCCCAAAGCACCGGCTAATAGTTTTAACAGTGCCGCCAGCTCAGCCGCTTTAGCTGGCTCAGTTTCTTTAACACGGTTAATTTCCCGTGCCAGCTCAAATAACACCGGCAAGGCTTCCGGGGTATTAAAATCATCATCCATTGCCGCTTTAAATTGCGCAATATAGGGGCTTTTTAAATCAATGCTATGACTTGGCGTGACATTGCGCAGCGCCGTATATAAGCGAGCCAGCGCAGCATGCGCCTGTTCCAGATTTTCTGCGGAATAATTTAACTGGCTGCGATAATGGCTGGATAATAAAAAGTAACGCACGGCTTCTGCATTATATTGTGCCAGCACATCTTTCACGGTAAAAAAATTGCCGAGTGATTTTGACATTTTTTCTTTATCTACCTGCACCATACCAGTGTGGATCCAGGTATTCACGTATTTGTGACCATGCGCACAGGTTGACTGGGCAATTTCGTTTTCGTGATGCGGAAACTGCAGATCAGAACCCCCACCGTGAATATCAAAATGCTGCCCCAAATGCTTAGCACTCATCGCCGAGCATTCAATATGCCAGCCCGGACGGCCATTACCCCAAGGCGAAGACCAGTACGGCTCGCCCGGCTTGGCGCCTTTCCACAACACAAAATCCAGCGGGTCATCTTTATTGTCGGCCACCTCAACCCGCGAGCCCGATTGCAGCATCTCCAGGTTTTGCTGACTTAGCTCGCCATAAGCTTCATATTTACTAACATCAAATAGGACATCTCCGTCTGCGGCAACATAGGCATATCCTTTGGCAATCAGGGTTTCAATCAGCGCGATAATGTCGGCCATATGGGTGGTGACCCTTGGCTCAATATCAGCCGGCAATAAGCCTAACGCTTTAAAATCGGCATGCATCGCCTCGGTAAAACGGGCGGTTAACGCATCGCAGCTTTCGTTATTTTCTGCTGCGCGTTTGATAATTTTATCGTCTACATCGGTAATATTGCGTACATAGGTCACGTCAAAGCCAGAAAAGCGCAGGTAGCGATTCATCACATCAAAGGCGACATAGGTACGGGCATGGCCAACATGGCAAAAATCATAAATGGTAATGCCGCAGACATATAGGCCCACTTTACCCGGTTCAATAGGAGTAAATACTTCTTTTTTGCGGCTTAAGGTATTGTAGATCTGTAACATTGTTATCCTCTGAAACGGCGTAATAGGGGATTTTTAATAAGCGTGATAGTGTATCACTGGCCAAAGCCAACCGCTATCCTTGCTTTATGAATTGCTTGGCCTGAGGTAGAATGGCAGCAATTAAACTGAGGACATTGATTATGATTAACTTACATACCAACTATGGCGTGATTAAATTAAACCTGTTTGCTGACAAAGCGCCGGTAACCGTAGAGAACTTTATCAGCTACGTAAAAGACGGTTTTTTTGATAACACTATTTTTCACCGGGTGATTAATGGCTTTATGATCCAAGGCGGTGGCTTTACCGCTGATATGCAACAAAAAGAAACCAAAGCCGCGATTAAAAACGAAGCCAATAATAAAGTGCCTAATACCAAGGGTACTATTGCTATGGCCCGTACCAATGATCCACACTCTGCTACCTGCCAATTTTTTATTAACGTTGCAGACAATGACTTCCTGAATTTCAGCTCTGAAACCAGCTCAGGCTGGGGTTACTGCGTGTTTGGTGAAGTGGTTGAAGGCATGGACGTGATTGATGAAATTAAAAAAGTCGCGACCGGTCGTAATGCGGG
>NZ_DAINOE010000066.1:0-18478 GCF_036735525.1 Arsukibacterium sp.
CATAATCAACAGGCTATTCGCGGTGGTGTGCCGGTCTGCTGGCCCTGGTTTGGTCCGCCAGCCAGCCGGCTTAACCCGGCAAGTCAGGCCTTGCCTAATCATGGCTTAGTGCGTAACCGCCTATGGCAGGTACTTAGCACTGAGGTAACGCCAGCTGCAGTTAGCATAGCGCTATTTATTGATGTAAAAAATCTGCCCTACTCACCCGGCACAGTGCGCCTGCAATTACACTTGCGGTTAACTCACGCACAGTTACAGCTGAGCCTGACCTGCGACAGCGATTTGCCACAACAAGCGGCCTTGCACAGTTATTTCAGAGTCACTGATATCACACAAGCCCGGGTGAAACCGCTACCTGAGCTTTTTTTTGATAAAGTGAGTGGTATTGAGCAGCGCAGTAACGATGACATACTGCGTATCAGCGCAGAAACGGATCGGGTGTATCATCAGCCGGCAAATTGTATACAGCTGCAGTGTCTGGCACAGCAATTAACCATCAGCCATAGCGGTCAGGACTCGGCCATAGTGTGGAATCCCTGGCAACAAAAAAGCCGCGAACTACCTGACATGGCAGATCACGGCTATCGTGAGTTTATTTGTATTGAAAGTGCCCGCTTAAACCTTGAGTGCAGAGCGCCGCTTAAGCTGACACTTTGTATCGCAAAAGCTTAAAGTTGCCCCTGCAAAAAACCTTTTAAATCCTGCTGCGGATAACCCAGCTGATCCAGCAGCTCAGGTAACTCATCATGGGGCATAAACACATTCTCAAAGTGTTCAACTATGCCATATATATCAACGCCTTGCTCTCGTAATTGCTGGGCTGTAGCCAGATGGATATTGCGTACAAACTCACTGGTCATAATAGTGTCTCCTTGCTTGATAGGCCGCCTCATCATGCCGAAAAAATAAGCAACAGGCAAGTCAAAAAATAGTCTTATTTCCAGCTGGAACTAAAGGTTTGAATTAGCTCAACTTGTTCGCCACTCTGGTACAGCACTGTCAGTTTCAGTTGCCATTTCATCTGTGGATCGCTGCAAGCGCCGAGCAAAAATTCGGCCTGCCATTGCTCGGTCCAATCAGATTGTAACGTATCTAGCCGGGTAAAACGCAAAGGTATCCGCCCCATATACATTGACAAGCCGGTTATCTCAGCTTGGATCTGTTGAACAGGTTGCTGAAGCGCCAGCGTTAATTGCAAAGGATACTCAACCGGTATGTTGCCAGGGGCAATCCACACTTCAAGCGGATCTGATTGCAGTAGCAGTCGCGCTGGTTGAGACACCGCTGTAGGCTGGCAAGCGCTCAAGCTAAATAACAACAACAGAACCCAACCTGAGGTAAAGCGCATAAGGTCTCCGGCAATAAAAAGCATATTCTAAGCGGTTTTACGCAAAAGTGCTAAAGCGGGGCTACAATTGTTGATTTAGTGAGCAGAGACTTTGTTCTACATCATAAAATAGGTGTGTTTACCTATCTTTTTAAGGGTAAAACTCGTATCATTTGGCCCAAATTCAGTAGTGAATCGATTAACTGTAAATAGTTAACCGCTGCACTACTTATAACAACAAGCGTCACTGCAAAGTGGCATTTTAGTAACCAGCAAAACTGCAACGGAACTCAACATGAGCCAGACAAAACCGTTAAATGTTGACTACAACTATAGCGTGGTCCGCCTCTTTGCCATTACTACCGTTTTATGGGGTATTGTTGGCATGGTGGTGGGCTTATTAATTGCCGCCCAGTTATATTGGCCAGCGTTAAACTTTGACATTCCCTGGCTAACCTATAGCCGGTTGCGCCCTTTACACACTAACGCGGTTATCTTCGCCTTTGGTACAAGTGCCCTGTTTGCTACTTGCTACTACATAGTACAGCGCACCTGCCAGGTAAGATTATTTGCTGAAAAACTGGCCATGTTTACCTTCTGGGGTTGGCAAACAGTAATAGTGCTGGCGGCAATTACTTTACCGCTGGGCATGAGCCAGAGTAAAGAATACGCCGAGCTGGAATGGCCCATCGATATTCTTATCACTGTGGTATGGGTTGCCTTTGCCATCGTCTTTTTCGGTACGCTAGTCAAACGCAAAACCAGCCATATATATGTTGCTAACTGGTTCTATGGTGGTTTTATTATCACCGTCGCTGCATTACATATTGTCAATAGCATGGTAGTGCCGCTTAACCTGTTCAAATCTTACTCCATTTACGCTGGCGCGGTAGATGCTATGGTGCAATGGTGGTATGGCCACAATGCAGTAGGCTTCCTGCTGACTGCTGGCTTTTTAGGTATGATGTATTATTTCGTGCCTAAGCAAGCTGGTCGTCCGGTTTATTCATACCGCTTATCCATAGTGCACTTCTGGGCACTGATTGCGCTCTATATCTGGGCGGGCCCGCACCACTTACACTACACCGCCCTGCCAGACTGGACCCAGTCTTTAGGTATGGTGATGTCGGTCATCCTGTTTGTACCAAGCTGGGGAGGCATGATTAACGGTATCATGACGTTATCCGGTGCCTGGCATAAACTGAAAACTGACCCTATCTTACGTTTCTTAATTGTGTCGCTGTCTTTTTATGGTATGTCAACCTTTGAAGGTCCGATGATGGCCATTAAATCTGTAAATGCGCTGTCGCATTACACTGACTGGACGGTTGGCCATGTGCACTCTGGTGCCTTGGGATGGGTAGCGATGATTTCTATTGGTGCTATGTACCACCTAATCCCTGCGGTTTATAACAGAACGGGCATGTACAGCACATCGCTGATTAATACTCACTTCTGGTTACATACTATTGGCGTGGTACTGTACATCGTTGCTATGTGGTTCTCAGGCATTATGCAGGGCATGATGTGGCGTGCGGTTAATACCGACGGTACCCTGACCTACAGTTTTGTACAAAGTTTAGAAGCCTCAATGCCGTTTTATCTGATGCGCTTTATCGGTGGTGTTTTTGTGGTCGCCGGTATGTTTGTCATGGCTTATAACGTCTACAAAACCCTGCGTGGCCCAAGTGTCGTGCAGCAGCCTGTTGCGGCAGTAGCTTAAGGAGTATCGGATGTCTAAGAATCATCACGAAAAAATTGAAAAAAGCGTTGGCTTACTCGGCATCTTTACTGTTATCGCCATCAGTTTTGGTACCCTGGTGCAAATTACGCCCCTGATGTTTATGGAAGAGACCACTGTGCCGGTAGATGGCCTCAAGCCTTACACTGCCCTGCAGATGGAAGGTCGCGATGTATTCATCCGCGAAGGTTGCACCAATTGCCATAGCCAGATGATCCGTCCTTTCCGTGCAGAAGTGGAACGGTATGGGCATTATTCCGTTGCCGGTGAAAGCGTATGGGAACACCCGTTTTTATGGGGTTCTAAGCGTACCGGCCCGGATCTGGCTCGCGTTGGGGGGCGTTACAGCGATGACTGGCACTATGCCCACATGATGGATCCACGTTCAGTGGTACCGCAATCCAATATGCCGGGCTACCCCTGGTTAGACCGCAATATTCTGGATGGCAAATACACCGCCCGTAAACTGGAAATTTTCCGTGGCTTTGGCGTGCCTTACACCGATGAAGATATCGCCGGTGCTGCAGAGGCCGTTAAAGGTAAAACTGAAATGGAAGCCCTGATTGCCTATCTGCAATCGCTGGGCACCGCACTGAAGTAACGACTATGGAATTTGCAACGCTTCACAGCATTTTGACAGTGATCTTGTTTGTCGGTTTCGTCAGTTTTGTTATCTGGGCTTACAGTAAAAAACGTAAAGCCGATTTTGACGAAGCTGCCAATTTAGTGTTTGACGACGAACCAGAATCTAACAACCAAAAACAAAAACGGGAGTCAGAGCATGAGTAGCTTCTGGAGTGCTTGGATCATTATTTTAACCATACCAGTGCTGGTCGGTTGTGTGCTGCTGCTCACCTGGAATCTGAAAAACCACGTTGGCGTACCAGAGGATGAAACCACTGGCCATGAAGTGGACGGTATTTCAGAAATTAATAACCCTTTGCCAAAGTGGTGGACCATTATGTTCTTCGCCACTATTGTCTGGGGGGTATTCTATCTGGCCGCTTACCCGGGTTTAGGAAACTATAAAGGTTTTTTAAATTGGACCAGTTCTAATCAGGGCATTAAATCCCTGGAAGAATCTCGTCAGGCGGTTGAGCGCGCCCGGGAGCAAGGTCTGCATGTGCAGTTAGATCAGGAAAACCTGAAAGCTGATGAAGTCTACGGCCCGGTATTCCAGCAATTTGCTCAGCGTGATGTGTTAGATTTAGCCTACGATGCTGATGCACTGAAAATTGGCCAACGCTTGTTTTTACAAAACTGCGCGCTGTGCCACGGCTCAGATGCACGCGGTCAGCGGGGTTACCCTAACCTGACAGATAACGACTGGCTATATGGTGGCACCCCTGAAAAGATCAAAGAAACCCTGCTCTATGGCCGTAAAGCCGCTATGCCGGGTTGGGAAGCCGCACTAGGTGATCAGGGTATTCGCGAAATGACGGCTTATGTGCTGCAGTTATCTGGCCGCGCAGTAAATCAACGTGACGCTGAAGCTGGCCAGGCCAAATTTGGCATGTGTGCTGCCTGTCATGGTGCTGATGGCCGTGGTAGTGTCGCGCACAACCTGCCGTTTGGCGCCCCAAATTTAACCAACAACATCTGGTTGTATGGAGGTTCTGTTGAAGCCATTGATGAAACCTTGCGTAAAGGTCGCTATGGTGTGATGCCAGCCTTTAAACAGACTCTGGGTGAAGATAAGGTGCATATCCTGACCGCTTATGTTTACCGACTGTCTAACCCGGATGACTTGCGCTAACGGCGCCTTGCCATCCGTTTAACCCTAAGCCCCGTAATGGGGCTTAGTGCTATCAATATTGAGGTAAAGATGCAACTGGACACTAAACCCTGGTACAAACAACTCTGGCCCTGGATCCTGATTGCCATTCCTGTCGCTACGGCGTTAAAGGCTGTGCATAGCATCATTATCATGCAACAACATCAGCCCGAAATGGTCGTTGATGACTACTATAAAGCAGGCCGAACTATTAATGTGCAACTGGCTAAAGATCGTGAAGCTGCACTTCGCAACCTTAGTGCGACTGTGTTGATGGCAGGTAACCGGGCTGTAGTCCGTTTTGCTGAAAATGCCGTTATGGGTGATAGTCTGCAACTGGAGTTTTATCACCCCACTCTTGGTGCCAACGATTTTACAGTTACCGCTGAGCGCAGTGGCGCCCTGCTATATGTGGCAACCTTACCCACTACACCCCATGGTCGCTGGCGTTTAACGGTTTCTGATGACACCAAAGAATGGCGGCTGCGCGCGAATTTGGTGCTACCGGTGACAAAAGAAATTAAGCTGGGTTACTAACCGAGGCTATGGTGTCGCACAAGCAAGAAACTGTGAATGGCTGTTTTCATTGTCATCAGCCACTGGTGAGCGCTAAGTCGTTTTATCTGCAGATAGACGGTGTTAAACAGCCGTTTTGTTGTGCCGGCTGTCAGGCTGTTGCTGATACCATCATTAAAAATGGTCTGGCTGATTATTACCGGTTTCGGACAGTACCTGCCACTAAAGCAGATGCCCTGCCTGAAACACTGGCTGAGGAATTATTACAACTCGACTCGGCTGATGTGTTGCAAGACATTAGCCAGAGCGCTGCTGATGGTCAACAAATTGAATTATCAATAAATGGCATGAGCTGCGCTGCCTGTGCATGGTTAATTGAAAAGCAATTAGCAAAACTCCCGGCCATAAAACAGGTGACGGTGAATGCTGGTTCCGCCAGAGCACTGCTGGTGTGGCAACCAGAACAACTCCCTTTAAGCCAACTCATCAAGCATATACAACAACTGGGCTATCAGGCCAGCCCCTTTGTTGCCGACGAGCAAGAGCAGCAATTTAAACAGGAATTAAACCGCTACCTGAAGCGGCTGGCAGTGTCCGGCATTATGACCATGCAAGTGATGATGCTGGCCTTTGCCTTATATTTTGGTGAATACAGCGGCATTGATGCCTCACACGGGGGGTATTTGCGCTGGGTCAGTCTGTTACTGACAATGCCAGTGGTGTTTTATGCCGCCCTGCCTTTTGTCAGCAGTGCCTGGCGCAGCATCAAGGCCCGCCAGATGAACATGGATGTGCCGGTGAGTCTGGCGCTCTATTACACCTTTTTTGCTTCGGCCTGGGCCACCGTTTTTCATACCGGCGAAGTGTATTTTGAATCGGTGTGTATGTTTACCTTTTTACTGCAGCTGGGCAAGTTTTTTGAGTATCGTGCCCGCGCCCGTGCCCGTGAATCGACCAGCAATTTACTAAAAATCATGCCGGTTACTGCCAGCCTGTTACAAGGTGAACAATGGGTCAGCTGCTCAGCGAGGCGCCTGAAAGCCGGTGACAACATCCTGGTTAAGGCTGGTGAAACCCTGCCCGCTGATGGCCGGGTACTAACCGGTAGCAGTTCAGTAGATGAATCCATGCTCAGCGGCGAGTATTTACCGGTAGCCAAACACCCGGGCGATGAGGTGCTGGCCGGCAGTGTTAATCATGATGGAGTGCTCACCGTGCAGGTGCAGCAGTCGTTACAACACTCCAGGCTTGGGCAAATTATTCAACTGCAGCAGCAGGCCTTGCACCAAAAACCCAAACTGGTCGAAAAAACCGATGAGCTGGCCAAATATTTTGTCGAGCGCTTATTGGTCATCGCCGTAGCGACCTTTTTACTCTGGTATTTCTGGCTCGACAGCAGCCGGGCCTTTTGGGTGACCTTGTCCGTGCTGGTTGCTACCTGCCCCTGCGCGCTCAGTCTGGCCACCCCTACCGCTATTACCTGTGCCCTATCCCGGCTAAACCAACGCGGTGTTTTGATAAAAAATAGCCAGGCGTTGGAAATGCTGCCGCAAATCAGCCATATCGTTGTGGATAAAACCGGCACCCTGACCGCGGGGCATTTTTCTGTTACCCAATGTCAGCTATTAGACAGTGCTTATACTGAGCCGGAAGTGTTAAACCTGATTGCTAACCTTGAGCAATACTCAGAGCACCCGATAGCCGCCGCCTTTGCCCCTTGCCTGACCGCTGCCATTGCCCTGACAGAAGTGAATATCGAGGTTGGCCGCGGGATAAGTAGCAATTGGCAAGGTAAGCGACTTAAAGTCGGCAGTGCCGCATTTTGCCAGCATATTGTGGTCGCTGATGCCATGGTCTATCTGAGTGTCGATGATAAAACGGTTGCGGCTATCAGCTTAGCTGACCAACTGCGGCCTGAAGTACCAGCGCTGATTAGTGCCTTACAACAGCAAGGCTTTAGTGTGGGTATGCTCACCGGCGATAGCTCAACCCAGCCCGAGCAATTAAGTGCGGCGCTAAAACTGGATTTTTACCATAAGAGCTGTAGCCCCGAGCAAAAGGTAACCCAGATACAACACTTAATAGCACAGTCGCATAAGGTTTTAATGCTGGGCGATGGGATTAATGACAGCCCGGCGTTTAATGCCGCGCATATTTCCGTCGCCGTGCACTCTGGCAGCGATTTATCTAAAAGTCAGGCGGATGTGTTACTGTTAAAGCCTGAACTGCAGCTAGTACAACAATTATTGGATGGTGGTCAGGAAACAGCCCGTATTATTAAGCAAAACCTGGCCTGGTCGGTCGGCTATAACGTGATTATCATCCCTTTAGCGGTAGCGGGTTTTGTGTCACCCTACATAGCGGTGTTAGGCATGTCATTCAGCTCTTTGTTGGTGGTATCTAACTCGCTGAGGTTATTAAAAAAATGAGTATTATTTATGTGTTAATCCCTATAGCAGTGCTGTTTGTGCTGATAGGATTAGCGATTTTCTTTTGGGCTGTGCGATCTAAGCAGTTTGAGGATCTGGATAAAGAAGGTTTTAGTATCCTGTTTGATGAGCCAGAGCAGAAGCCGACAGCAGCCACAACTAAGCAACCTGACGACACCAATCCAAAATGAAAGCAGCTAAATGAATGCAGATCTGTTAGCCGCGCTGCTTATCGGCTTTTTAGGCAGTAGCCACTGTTTAGTGATGTGCGGGGGCATCGTCGCCGCGCTGCAATTAGCCATGCCCGGGCAAAGCTTCTGGCAACGCTTTCGGCTGCAGCTATTGTTAAGCCTTGGCAGAATCAGCAGCTATGCGCTTTTTGGTGCACTAATCGGTTATTTTGGTATGCAGGCGATGCAGCTGGCCGGGTTGTCATTAGTCTGGTTACGCTTAATTGCCGGCTTGTTAATGCTGGCGATGGCACTCTATGTCGCCAGGTTATGGTTTGGCTTAACTTACCTGGAACGCCCCGGACGCTATCTGTGGCGACTCTTGCAGCCGATAAGCCAGAAATGCATGCCGATCAATAATGCTAAACGTGCCTTGGGTTATGGCTTTTGCTGGGGTTGGTTGCCCTGTGGTCTGGTGTATTCTGCGTTGAGTTGGAGCCTGGCCAGTGGCAGTGCTTTAGATGGCAGCTTGTTCATGCTGATGTTTGGTCTGGGTACCTTGCCGGGATTACTGCTGTTTGGCAGTGCGGCTAACACCCTTAGCCGCATAAAAAATCTGCCGCTGCTTCGTTATAGCGCGGCGGTATTACTGGCTACTTATGCGCTTTATACGATTTGGCTTGCTTTGCAACGGTTAACTTTTTAAGCTAGTAGCCAATGAGAAACCTTTAGGATTCTGGCCCGATGCAACGTTCAGCTATAAATTGTCAAGACTGCGGCTTTAGTCAGTTATGCCTGCCATTTTCGCTTAATGAGCAAGATCTTAACCGACTTGATGATATTATTCAGCGCAAAAGACCTTTACATAAAGGCGATATGCTATTTGAAAGTGGTATAGCACTGAAATCACTATACGCTATTCGTACCGGCTCCTTTAAAACCTTCACACTGACAGAACAGGGTGAGCAGCAAATTACCGGCTTTCATTTACCGGGGGATGTGATTGGCTTTGACGCCATTAACCAGCAGCAGCACCGCAGCTATGCTGAAGCGCTGGAAACCGGCATGGTGTGTGAAATACCCTACCCCAACCTGGAAAGCTTACTGGATCACCTACCGAAATTACGCCAGCAATTAATGCGGCTGATGAGTCAGGATATTCAAGCCGATCAGCAGATGTTACTGCTGCTAAACCGTAAAACGGCCGAGCAGAAACTGGCCACGTTTTTAAGCCACCTGGCCAGCCGCTTCGCCAGTCGCGGTTTTTCAGGAAAAGCCTTCCGACTGTCTATGACGCGCAGTGACATCGGTAATTACCTGGGGCTAACGGTTGAAACCATCAGCCGACTGCTCAGTAAAATGCATAAAGATCAGATTATCAGCGTTGAGGGTAAGCTTATCACTATTATAGATAATAACGCCTTAAGCCAGCTATCAGGCCAGTGTTAATTTTTTATGCTTAAGCTTGATATAGCACAATTTTTTGGACATAAAGCGCCCGTTCATATCTGACAAAGCCAATTAACTTAGCTACACTCTGTGCTAAGTTTGGCTTTCTAAGGACAGCGCTATGTCACTTTTTACTAACGTCTTAGTAGTATTAGATCCCACTGCTACTCAGCAAAAAGCCTTAAACCGGGCCATTGAACTCTGTTTAAAACAACAGTGTCAGCTCACCGCGTTTTTATCTGTCTATGATTTTTCCTATGAAATGACCACCATGTTATCGGGCGATGAACGTGAATCGATGCGCCAGGCGGTCATTAAAGACCGTGAACTGTGGATAAGTGAGTTTTTGCAGCATGCCCAGCAGCAAGGTTTAAGCATTAATATTAAAGTGGTCTGGCACAACAGGCCTTTTGAAGCCGTGGTGCATGCCGTGCTGGAGGATGGCTATGATTTAGTCATTAAAGGCACTCATGATCACGATGTACTTAAATCAATGATCTTTACCCCGACCGATTGGCATATTCTGCGCAAGTGCCCTTGCCCGGTATTACTGGTAAAAGATCACGACTGGCCGGCTCAGGGAAATATTATTGCCGCAGTCAATGCCGGCTCAGAGCAAGAGCACCATTTATCGCTTAATCAGCGCGTACTGGTCAAAGCCAGTCAGATGGCGGAGCTGTTAAATGCCCGGGTACATTTGGTTAATGCCTACCCTGGTACACCGGTAAATATTGCTATCGAAATCCCCGAGTTTAACCCGCAGGAATACAACAGCAGCATGAGGCGGCATCATGAAGGTGCTGTCGCTGAGTTGTCAAAACAATACAGTATTGCTGAGCAACACACCCATGTTCTTGAGGGCATGCCTGAAGATGTGATACCGCAGTTGGCAAAAAAACTGGATGCAGAAATGGTGGTTATTGGCACTATTGGCCGCACAGGGTTATCTGCGGCCATTATCGGCAATACCGCTGAACATGTGATAGACAGGCTTGATTGCGACGTGCTGGCATTAAAACCGGCTAACTTTGTCAGCCCGCTGCAAAAAAATTGATAAAAGAATTCTGACAAAGCCGGCTGTCAGGCTTTGGTATAGGCGCACAGTTCGTTATAATGTGCGCCTTTTTCATTCTGGTAAACTTTGTCATGTCACATGCAGCCCAAGCTAAAGCCCAATACGATTTAAACAAACTTCATAAGCGGTTACGCCGGGGCGTGGGCCAGGCCATTGCTGACTTTGGCATGATTACTGAGGGTGACAAGGTGATGGTCTGCCTGTCAGGTGGTAAAGACTCCTACACCCTGTTAGATATTTTGATCAATTTACAGCAATCGGCCCCGGTAAATTTCAGCCTGATTGCCGTTAATCTTGATCAAAAACAGCCCGGCTTTCCAGCTGAAGTTCTGCCCCGTTATCTCGACAGCATTGGCATTGAGTACCTGATTGTTACTGAAGATACCTACTCTATTGTTAAAGAGAAAATTCCTGAAGGTAAAACCACTTGCTCGCTCTGCTCACGGCTACGTCGGGGTATTTTGTACCGCACCGCCAAAGAGCTGGGGGCCACCAAGATAGCCTTGGGTCATCACCGCGATGATATGCTGGAAACCTTATTTTTAAATATGTTTTATGGTGGCAAATTAAAATCTATGCCGCCAAAATTGATCAGTGACAATGGCGAGCATATTGTGATCCGGCCTTTGGCTTACTGTAAAGAAAAAGACATTGAACGTTATGCTCAGGCCAGACAATTCCCGATCATTCCGTGTAATTTATGTGGCTCGCAGGACGGCTTACAACGCCAGGTAGTCAAAGAGATGCTGCAGGATTGGGATAAACGCTTCCCCGGCCGTATTGAAACCATGTTTCAGGCGATGCAAAACATTGTGCCCTCACATATGCTGGATAAGCAGCTATTTGACTTTAGCGCTATCACTCACGGCATGCCAGCAGAAGCAGGATTAGAGGGTGATGTTGCCTTTGATAAAGCCAGTGTCCCTGCCATTCCGGTTGGCTTAACAGCAGAGCAGCCCGAGAACGAACTGCAGCCACTGCAACTGAGTTAGTAACAGGGCAGCCGCATTGTCAATACTGGTTAAGGCTGTTGCTCTTCCAGCAAGCGGCGGTTAAAGCGGATCATGCCGCTGATTTCTGCAATATAATCTTCGCCGCGCTCTGAATATTGGCCCAAGCCAGCCGCCAGCGCTTCACCACGCACTGGCCGGCCCTGGCGGCGCAGCTCTGCACGGATTAACCGCAGGCTTTCATAGGTATGAAAGGTATTCAGATTATAAAAGTAACTGCGAATACTGGCCGCCGGGCTATCAAACTTCGCCACTTCGTGGGTTTGATCTTCACCGCGACTCAGCGGGATCATGCCGCAACCTTCGCGAAAGCACCACTGACCAAAAAAATTATAGCCCTCAACTGCAAAACGGCTGGTGCCCCAGGCCGATTCATTGGCCGCCTGCATTAATACTAAGCTTTCAGGCAGCACATCCACCCTTAGCAGTAACTGTTGCAGTGATGCCAAATCAGAACTGGCGACCTCTAAGCGAAATTCATCATATAAACTGTATAAAAATGCGTATTCTTCCAATGAGATGCGCAGGTTTTTCTGTTTTTTATCCTGAATGTCTAAAAGCTGCTGACGCAGTGCGTTAATACGGCTGTTTTCGCGTTTTACATGGGGCCGCAAATAGGTGAAAAAGGCTCTTTTCTTAGCGGTAACATCGGCTATCTGACTAAAATCGGGTAAGCCTTGGTAAGGCACTGGCGGCTGTGTATAAGCTAGCCGCTGTAACACCTTTTTTTGATCGGCTTGGTTTAAGGCGGCCAACCGGCTGGGCTTTTGCCATTCTTCCAGTGAATCCACTTGCTTAATGGCTTCAAGCTCCATAAAAGGAAACAGTAAAGCATAAATCACACATAACCAACTTAAGCTGAATAATAGTTTTTTCAACAAGGGCATCATTCACCTGTTTAATTTACTAGGCTCAAAACAACATAATTGCTACTTTGGCAAAAAACATCTTACATATTGAGCTTATTTTACCCTGTACGCTTTGCAGATACGATAAGAAATTTTTCAGTAGTTTTTTGTATTTATTAAAGCTTGGGGATTGCAATCTGGCGGCGGCTGTGTGAAAACTGTATCTAATGCATTTAGCTA
The DNA here is from genome assembly GCF_036735525.1 of Arsukibacterium sp. Taxonomy (NCBI): domain Bacteria; kingdom Pseudomonadati; phylum Pseudomonadota; class Gammaproteobacteria; order Chromatiales; family Chromatiaceae; genus Arsukibacterium; species Arsukibacterium sp. The sequence goes on from NZ_DAINOE010000066.1 coordinate 12,580, forward strand.
TCTGGACGTTTAAACAGGAAAGAAGTATCAGGCTATGAAACCGATTGAGCGCTCGACCAAATTAGATGGTGTTTGTTATGACATTCGCGGCCCGGTGGCACAAGAAGCCCGCCGGATGGAAGAAGAAGGTCACCGTATTTTAAAGCTCAATATCGGCAATCCCGCGCCCTTTGGCTTTGAAGCGCCGGATGAAATACTTAAACACGTGATCCATAACCTGCCAACGGCTCAGGGTTATTCTGACTCACAAGGTATTTACCCGGCCCGTGTTGCGGTAGCACAATATTACCAGCAGCGCGGAATTCTGGGTGCAGATGCGGATGATGTCTATATCGGCAATGGCGTGTCTGAGCTAATTTTAATGTCGCTGCAGGCCTTATTAAATAACGGCGATGAAGTCCTGGTGCCCTCACCGGATTACCCGTTGTGGACAGCTGCGGTGAATCTGGCCGGGGGTAAGCCGCTGCACTACCGCTGTGATGAGCAACAAGACTGGTATCCGGATCTTGACGATATTAAAGCCAAAATCAGCAAAAAAACCAAAGCTATAGTGCTTATCAACCCGAATAACCCCACCGGGGCAGTGTACGACAAAGCCTTCTTACTGGAACTGCTAAAGATTGCCCGCGAGCACCGCTTGGTGGTGCTTAGCGATGAAATTTATGACAAGGTGCTGTTTGATGGCACTGAACATGTCAGTACCGCCGCGCTGGCCGATGATCTTATTATGTTGACCTTTGGTGGTTTATCGAAAAATTACCGCATTGCCGGCTTTCGCATAGGCTGGTTGTTTATCTCCGGTGCTAAAAAACTGGCGCGCAATTATATTGAAGGCCTGAATATTCTCGCTTCTATGCGGCTGTGCGCCAATGTGCCTTGTCAGCATGCGGTGCAAACAGCACTGGGTGGCTATCAGAGTATTAATGAACTGGTGGTGCCGGGCGGCCGTTTATACGATCAAATGGATTTAGCGCATAAGCTGGTCACCAGCATTGATGGCATCAGCTGTATGCGACCTAAAGGCGCCATGTATTTATTCCCTAAGATTGATCGCAAAAAAATTAACATTGATGATGATGAGCTGTTTGTGCTGGATTTTCTGCGCCAGCATAAAGTGTTACTGGTGCATGGTCGTGCCTTTAACTGGCCTGAGCCGGATCATTTTCGCATTGTATTTTTACCGCATCGTGAACAACTCGAAGCCGCGGTTGGCAAGCTGGCGCAATTTTTACCCGGCTACCGGCAATAAGCAGAAAACTAACTATGTCTGAATCGTTTAGCTTTCAACAGCTGTTTGAGGCCTTTACCGAGCGCTTAGCGGCCGTGGTGTTTTATGCCTTTAACGTTGATGGTGTGGCCGTGCCTTTGGTGGTCATTTGGCTGATTTGCGGTGCCCTGGTGTTTACCGGATATCTGGGGTTTATCAATATCAGAGGTTTTGCACATGCCCTGCGCTTAATACGCCGGCCAAGTGCGGCTAAAACCCCGGGCGAGATTTCGCCCTTCAGTGCTTTAACAACAGCGCTTTCCGGTACTGTTGGCACCGGTAATATCGCCGGGGTAGCCGTAGCCATTAGTCTGGGCGGCCCCGGTGCCACCTTTTGGATGATAGTGGCGGGGTTACTGGGCATGTCGACTAAGTTTGTCGAATGCACGTTGGCGGTAAAATACCGCCAGCTTAATGCCGATGGCAGTGTCTCCGGCGGGCCTATGTATTACATTAAAGCAGCGCTGGATAAATATCAGCTGCCGCTGCTGGGCACCATACTGGCGGTGTTTTTTTCAATTGCCGTTATTTTTGGTTCAGCGGGTTTTGTACATGTTAATCAGGGTTTTGTGCAGGTTAAAACTGTTACCGGCTTTGATAATGCCTGGTTATTCGGCATTATTTACGCGCTGCTGGTCGGGGCGGTAATTATTGGTGGTATTAAAAGTATTGCCCGGGTAACCAGTAAACTGGTGCCCCTGATGTGCGCCATTTACTTAATAGCCGCTTTTGTGGTGATTGGCCATCATTTACCACAAATCCCTGCGGCCTTGATGCTGATTGTACACAGTGCTTTTGCGCCAGATGCCGCTTATGGTGGCTTTATTGGCGTATTGATTCAGGGTTTCAGGCGCGCAGCCTACTCGAATGAAGCCGGTATTGGCTCCTCCCCTATTGCCCATGCAGCGGCTAAAACCAAAGATCCGGTATCTCAGGGCTTTGTCGGCTTGCTTGAACCCTTTATTGATACGGTGGTGATCTGCTCCATCACCGCCTTAGTGATCATTTTGTCCGGCGCTTATCAGAGTAATGTATTGGATGGCGTGCAAATCACTTCCAGCGCTTTTGCCTCGGTCATCAGCTGGTTCCCGCTGGTATTAATGGTAGCCTTACTGCTGTTTGGCTTTTCTACGGTGATTAGTTGGTCATACTATGGCCTGACCGGCTGGCGCTATATTGTCGGGCATGATCCGAGGCTGACCACCCTCTACAAAATCTTATTTTGTATGATGGTATCTATGGGCGCTGTACCCGACATTATGGCGGTATTCGATTTTATCGACTCGATGATCTTCTTAATGGCCATTCCGAATATTCTGGCGTTGTATTTATTGCTGCCAGAAGTCAAAGCCGATTTAGCCGCCTACTGGCAACGCCAGCTGTCGCAGCCTTCGGCTCGCATCAAGCCGTTATAAGGGTTTTAGCGGCTTTGCTAACAGCCAAGCCGCGTGAGTGGCATCGTTAAGCACTAAGCCGCTTTAACCGCGGCTTTGGCTTCAGCGGGTGCTGCTTTTTCAGCTTTGGCTGGCTTAGCAACTTTTTTAGCACTCAGTGCCGCCAATAAGGCGTCTTTGTGTTGTGCCAGGTACAAAGCCAGCGCTTCAGTTTGCTGCTCATCGGCCAGTAACTGGCTGGCTTGCAGTAATACCGTTAACTCATCGGCTGTATCCAGCATCTTATCAAAGGCATCTGCTTCGGCTTTAGAGGTAAAAGTCATTTTCTCGGCTCCGTTGCGTTCTACCACGTATTTAATGATCACTGCCATCTTGCTGCTCCCGCTGTAATTGACTGTCTATTTATACAGTTGTTTGCATTTGTTGTCGAGCCCGTTATCGTAATTATTCGTTTGATGTCCGTTGCAGCACCTTGTTGGGCGCAACTCACACCGTCAAGCAGTGATCTAAGGTTCAAACTCATACTGGACCTTTATGATATCGCCTTTCCAGACCCATAGCAGAACGCCGCCATCGTACCAACCCACTTCACCATAGAATGGAACTCGCATCCCTGCATGAGTTTGATAGTCCCGAAAACGGCCCTCCCAGGGCACTCGCCTGTATGTTCCATCAAACCTGCCGAACCGACCATCACTATAAATACCCGTTACCTCACCCACGTCGTTAAACCGAAATTCCAAGGATACGGTTGTGCTGCCATCAGCCAGCGTTGCCAGTGCAGAGAAATCATCTATCGAACTCCAAGATACCCCAGATTGTGGCAAAAGAGCGGTAGGAAACCAGACAGCCTCTGCTAAGTACCTGTGTAACGCGCCTGAATTTAATTCCGGCACGCCGGTTTCTGAAGCGATGGCAAAAGCAGACAAGAGACTCGCCCGACCTGATCCAACACCGCTGCTGTAGCTATCCAGCACACGGACATGTGTACCCAAGGGCATCTCGATTTTTGCATTCCACAAGAAACCGGTTGCCGGCGGCACGACGACTTGGCTAGCATTAAACGACGACCAGCTAGTGGCAGCAGTACTTGTCCGCAATACCCCAGACTGTTGCATCCTTACTAAGTGGATCACCTGCTGGCCATCGACTAAGACATGCCGGAAATAACGGGCAACTGGCGGTGGAAGGTCGGTCAATGCGTCAAAACTGACGACTGTATTTCTTGGCTGTGTCGCGCCGCCGAGTAGGTCTGTCGCCATCTGCTCAGCCTTGGACCTTTCGCTGGCCTGTCCGATCAAGACCGAAGCAACAGCAGCTACAGATACGACTCCGATGGCGATGAGAATCCACTTAGCTGTCATCGGCTACCCCTGCTGTTCACGTCTAACGCAAAACATAGCGGGCAACTTGTTGTTTGGGCGCACTCGAGCGCCCAACGGGCTCGTCCATGATGTGTAACGTCTTTGTCAGACATCACAAGCCCATTTCAGTTGTAATGTTTGCGACAGGTACCTCTGAAGCTTTGTCTGTATCTATAAATGTCCTGAAATATTCTTTTGCCTGGTTAACTCTAAATTGATTTGACGGTAACTTAACTTTATTTGAATCGACATCTACGATTGGTACACCGGAAAATGAAACTTCATAAAATTGTTCTTTATTTCTGGCGTCCAGCGCTGTCCATTTAGAGAGCAGCTTCCAAGGGGTCCCAATTGAGCCCTGTTGTTTTTCGAAATCTATTCGAGCGTAATATCTTTTTCCTGACTCTACTTCTAGCTCTAATTTTGAGAAGCCATTAATGTAAGTATAAATGCTATGCTTTCCCGGAGGCAGCAAGATTTCTGCTCTTTCTTCTCCACCAAGTACACCGACAAGCTCACTTTCAGACCAGATCGCCAGCTCGAATTCTTTGTGCATATTACTGGGTCTCGTTACGCTCAAAACAGCATATTCGCCTGGATTCGCTAACGATGCGTTTTTAGCGGTTTTCAAATTGATACCCATCACTGACGGATTCATTAATGCATTTGTATAGTACTCCGCAGTATCTCTGGAGGGTTTTTTAGTTGTTTTTTTAGTTTGCATTACTAAAGACTTACCCAGTGCAGGCCTTACTTCCTTAAACTCGCCTGTTACAGGATTAAAGTAATAAAACAGTAATTCGCCGCCTCGATCATCAATAAACTTGTGCTGAAACGTTTGTCCAAATTGGGATAAATAAAGAGTATTAAATCCCGACTTCATACTGATTAAATCATATGAGCCACTAGCAAGAGACGTGACTAATTTATCGTCTAATCCGACTTCTATTCCATAGGCACCGCCTTCCCAGGCCGGCCCCCTTATTACATATACATGCGTTTCGGTTTTATCTGGTAAGGGTTCATGCTGAAATTATGCTACTAGATCAGGTTTCACCTCCATAGGGAGATTACTGGCACACCCCGCAATCAAAACGATAAAACATAAAAATGCAATTTTTCTCACTAAACTTCTCCCTTAAAAAATTTTACATAAACTCCAAATTCAGCGGCATGCGGGCCTGACCCCATAACTACTACAAAGTACAGTAATCTGGATTTGAGACAAAAGCGGACAAGGACTCTTCCGCAAGCTGGAGCTCTCCGGTCTCGTGATCAAGCACCAGAATTTGACCAGATCTGAACTCGGAGAAGTCTCGCATACAAACCGCATATAGCTCAGCAAAGCCGTTCTGGTGGGCAAAGAAAACGACATTCGCCAGCTCATCTGACGCTGGCATGGGATTGCCGCTGGTTTCAATGTAGTCAACGACCTCTAAGAGTATCTGCGCTATGCTCAGATAAAGAGGGCGCCAGCTTTCTCCCCAGTCCTTTTCTTTGATTTCGATGCCGTTGAACTCTTTGAGCATAGAGCGAAGTTCAGTGGGGATCGGTCCGCCCAGCTGGTGCTCAAGCGTTGCGAGTTCACTCTCAGTCGAAGGCTGACCAAACTGATAGCGGATCTCAAGTTCTTCTTTGTCGGGCACATTCATAGCACTTTGTTCAAATATTTCTCTCCAACGGTTCAACTTGCATTCTTTGCGGCCTAACGCTAAGCAAAGCGCGTCTTTGCTTAAACGTATTGTTAGACGTTTTGTGCAATGCAGCCATACAAAAAAGGCTACAGGCACAACCAACATCGGTAATTTAGACAATGACCAGGCCCCAGCGAAAACCAACACAATTTGATGCAAAAGAAGGATAATTACGCTAGA
>NZ_DAINOE010000067.1:0-18474 GCF_036735525.1 Arsukibacterium sp.
AGTGTAGTTCAAGTATAAGTTTGCACCAGCTTGGTTAACTGTTAGTTCAACCTCTATATAAGCAGCAACAGCTTGTAACTGTAATGCTTTATGCCCAATGTAAGGTACAGAGTCAGTGCTCGTTAACTCAAAAGAGCTACCACTTGAAGTTACTCCTGCATCGCCCCACACAATCGGTTCTACATAATCATTAACATCAGTTTTCGACCAGCCATATGGCGTTGTATTACCCTCGCTATCTAAACCGCTGTTAACTAAATCACACACTTGCCATGTTCTGCCGCCAAGATGCACAAAAGCACGATAACGGGTATCTGATATTTTTAGTATCGCGTTCTGTTTTGTCGGTGTTAATCCACCGAATTGCGGTTGTGACAAAGACGCGCCGTATCTAACTAAATCAGATGTAAATGCAACTTGCTGAGCCTCAACATCAGCAATCAACACATCAGAGCCGGGTGCGGCTAGGTCACTACGCAGTACACCATCCCCACGCAATTTAAAGTTAGGGTTTAATGTTGGATCTGTGCCTGCATCAACAACCTGCGGAAACTCACCAGACCAACTCCACCAGTTGCCGTCATTATCAAGGCCAACGTCTAATAAACTGGTAAATGTAAAGCCTGCTGCAAAAGTGCCAACTGGCAACCAACCAAGCGATTCAATAGCGTTAATTGCGTTAATCGCTTCTGTTTCTACGCTTTGCTCGTATCCATCAATAAGCGCCTTGGCAAATATGGCGGCGTTATCGACTGACAGTACATCAGCATCAATAGCTGCCTGGGCCGCTGCAGCATCAACCGCATAAGCTATTGAAGTAGCCTCTGCCGCATCTGCTGCAGCTTGTGCCCGGTCTGCCTCTGTTTTTGCCCGATCAGCTTCATTGGTAGCTGACTGTATAAAAGCCTGCATTGCGTTAGCTGTGGGAAAAGTTTTAATAGGATCCGCGGCGTCAGCTGGGTTACCCTCTTGATACGTTAAGTTACCAACTGTTAGTGTGCCGGTTGTTCCTGTTGTCAGCTCAAGCTTAAACACTGCGTTTTCGCCGGCGTTTAATAATACCCCTGATAAGCTTTGCCCTGGGTAAGATGCAGTAGTGCCATCTAAGTTACTGCTATAAGTCTCGCTGGCCAGCTGCGTAAATGATCCGCCAGACCTCTTACCAAAAAGCACGACACTTAAAAATCCTGGTTCGCCTGGCGCAAGTCCGTCAACCTCAACAGAAAACCCGGCATTGTAAACAGAGTTATAAGCATCTGCCGCAAGCGTCTTAGTTGCCTCTGAACCTGCGAAAGCTACAGTACGTAAAACGCCGGTACCGGAATCGCTGACGTTTTTATAAAGCACAACAAACTCGTCATCTTGTTCACTGACAACGTAAAAGAATTCACCTGGTGCTGTATTGGCAATGCCCAATAAAACAGTTTCATAAATATTGGAATCAAACATAGCCACATCGGCCGCTGTTTGCGCGTCCTGCGTTAGCTTAACAAGGAAGTTAGTCAGCGCCGGGTGCGCCTTGGTGTCCTGGTTGTGATCATCAAGCACCTGATCACCAGTTGCCAGCGTCAGGTAGTCATCGCCTAATTCATCAAATCGCTTTTGTACTGTCCGGCCGTCAGCTGTTCTAACCAGTTCGGCACCTGAATTTTCGTTTAGCTCTTGGCGCAGAAAACCAAAGTCAGCAACTTGTTCTGCAGGGAACCCACCAAATAACGCAGAAGTAACAAGGCCGCCAGCTGCAGACACTACGCTAGGATCCAGCGATACAGGGCCGTTTAAGTCAATGATTGTAAAGTCAGCACCATACTGTGCGCTGCGCACAAAGCCATATTGAAAGCCGGTTGACAGTGCAACACGTACCGCCCGGCCAATCTCATAAAATGCTGTTGCATCACCATTAATACGAATTTTCTTCGGGCCAAGGTATGCTGCATCACGCTCATTAATAAAATCACTTTGCCGCTGCGTTACATCAGTTACAGGATCAGCTGACCACACCGGCACATCATTGGCATCAGTCACCACGATTTTATAAGCGCCAGCCAAGTATATGCTGGCATAGCCTGACGCATTTAAGATCACCGGGTTAGAATTAGCTGTTTCGCCATTCTCCCCGGTGAAAGTGGCTTTTCGTTTGTTGGTGCCGGCCTGGTAAGTATGCACCTTACCAAAGGCTAAAGGATTGCCGTTATCATCCCATGCGTAAAACTTCGGCCCGATCATAGCTGTTGGCATTGTTATTTCCTCATAGCCTTTTCAATTTTTTCTATTTCTACACGGGCCTGTTCGTAAAACTGGCGCAGTGCTCGGTTTTTTTGTTCGTAGTAACGATCAATGGCCGCTTCTTTCTCTGCCTTGCTCATTGATTTGTTGTACTTGTATGATGCAATTATAGCCGTCTGATCAGCGAAAGCAGCATCCATCTGCCTAAATGCGCCATCTAAAGCTATCATACTTTGGTTAATACCTTTGCTGGCAAACTCTTTTAGCAGTCTATCATCACGCTGGGCTTCACGCTGCAATACTGCAAAGTCGCCCTTAGCTGTCATAGCACGCTGGCGCAGTTCGTAATATCCCTCTGTCCACTTGGTACGGTATGGTACTTTGCGGCCTATGAACTGCTGGCCAAAGTAATCAATCGGGCCTTTACGGTCAAACGGCCTTTCTCCCCATTCGTCAGACTTCCACAGCATAGCCTCGGATGCGTCAGCGATATACGCCTCAAGGTACCTGAAATAACCTTTTGCATAATGCTGTGCCAGCAATGGCGATACATTAAGCTTTTCACCAAGCGCCCGGTATATGGCCGGAGTACGATCAGTAAACTGATACTGCGGCGATACGTTCTGCAGGTTTTGCGGAATGATAGGCGAACCGGTGAAAGTTTCGTTTTTCAGTGCTTCCATTACTGGTTGTAAAAAGCCCGGGTAATCACCAATGCCCATGGTATTAACTGCCGTCCACGCTAAAACCTTGGCAGCCTCTTTGCCGTCACGCTTGGCCACGTAATCTAAGGCAACCTCCGGTATAGTGGCAAATATATGGCCTATGTCGTATGGCCTTGGGATCTTGACAGGCTTATCCAGTCCTGGCGGGAATATCCACCAAAACCGGGCTTTTTCGTCAGCCGTTAAACCTAAATACCTTTCATCATCACTGTTGATAATCCAAAGCAGTACCGTTGCCGCTGTGACAACTGCGCCTTTTAGTAGGAAAGCGTTTTTCTCGGCGTGCAACTTAGTAAGGTTTGCGCCTTTCATTTCGCCTTTAATTTCCATGATCTCTCGCACCGACTTATCAACACCTTGCAAACCGGCATTCATAAACGGCACTGTTCGCAAGTACATAGACCATGCTTCACCGCTGCCCATTTTGGCAAAGTCTGTCGATACTTCGCGTGCTTCCCACGCTGCTTGCATGGCGTTCTTGCCGCCAGCAATGGCCCTGGAGTAATCACCAACACGCGAACCATATTCAAACAAACTGGCCGCTCTATCCCAGCCTGCTAAAGCCTTGGCTGATAAATCCCAAAGGCTACGACTTGGCAAGTCAAGCTGGCGCCGACTGCGCATTTCTGCAGTTCTTGCCTCGATACGCGTACCAAATGCACCACCTTGCAGCCTGAACTGCTTATATGTGTCAGTGTTAAACAGGAAGTGCCCCATGCCCTCTAAGGTAGTGTATATCGGTATGAATTTGTTTTTGCTGATTAGCGTAGCGCTCACTGTATCGCGTACAGCATTAGGGCCAAGGAACTGCAGCATGGATGTTATTAGCCTGGTCTGTACGTTCTTAACTGTGAATATGGTTTTCATTACCACGCCGGCATTGACGCCGCCCATGCTGGTTAGCATGTCAATTACTATTGGGCTACGCACCTCAAACCAAACACGCTTGCCACCGATAACAGCGCTATCCACATACGTTTCGGAAGTCCTTGGCTTATGGCCAAACGTCCAGAAAGTTAGCAGTTTCGGGTTACTGGCTAGTGTGCTGGCAATCTCTGCCACATCAACCACATCAGCTGCAGCCGGATCCCCGGCAATAATCTGGCCGTCCTTGCTTACTGTCATGCCCATCTCAACAAGTACATCAGCCATGTTCTTAGCGGTCTGCTCAAGATCAGCTTTCACCAGCTTACTATCCGGGGCCAGCTTAGCGGCAAACATGGCACCATCTTCATTGTTAATAATGTCAGTAAACAGCTGGTTTTTAGCCCTGGCAACCATGGCTGCTTTGATATTGGCCTGCAACCCCTCAACAATGTTAGCTGCAATATCCCTTACGTTCTGCTCGCCGCCTTTTAAGCGCTGGCCTATCTTGCTTACATTGGCGTATTCGCCTTGCTCCATGCGCTCAACTATCCGCTGGAATGGCACATAGTTCTTGTTCATTTCAGCGAATGATGTTCTCTGATCAGCTGTCAGCAGGCCCATGCTCACATAGAAATCGAGCATCCGACCATTGAAAGCCTGGAATTCATCAAATACCTTTTTAAAGTCTGGCCGGGTATCTGCCAGTTTAAGGCCGGCTTGGATCTGCTCTGGTGTAAATAGCCTTTCGCGGTTTTGCCTGGTTAGCTCTGCGGCCCTGCGTGCTGCAAAGTAATCCATCAATAAGTTAAACTCTGTCGCGCCTTTTTTGGCAACCGGCCAAAATACATCATTCAAGCCTTTGCCGGTGAATTCAAAGGTGCCATCAGCTTTTAAGCCTGGCGTGCCGTCTTTCATAACAGCTTCATGCACTGATTCAGCACCGTTGATCATCTGGAACATTTTATAAGCGCTGGCGGTAGCATCGTTAATATCACCGTACAACGTGCGCTCTACGACTTTAGCAGCATGGATCCGGTCAATCGTGCGCTGGCGCAGCATAGATGCCGGTAAGTCGTTAATCATCTTCATTACAGTTTCAGCCGGCGATACTCTGTCGCCCTGGTTAGCACGTAACTGAGCGTGCGCACCCTGCAGGTAATACTTGTGCATTTCCTCTTGCAAGTTTCGCATACGCTTATTGAGCTTAGGATCCTGAGCTAATACCGCCTCAAACTTAACGGTATACTCCGGGGCCCGGCTCTGTGCTTCGCTGTACTGCGTTAGCCATAGGCGCACATACTCGGCAAAGCCCTCTTTAGCTTTGAGCTTGCTATCACTGGTATAGCTAAGCTGCTCAACCTGCTTTTTCATTGCCTTGTCATTGTATGAACTGGTAAAGCGCCCGGCAAAGCTGTAATGGAAATCAAGATAGTGCGCCATTTCATGCGCCAGCACTTCAACATTGTCATAGTTGGCAATGCGCACCTCGCCATTGTTATGGCGGTAAAAGCCCAGCTTGGATTTGCCTTTTACTTTTCCGTTGTAAACAGTGGTGCCGATTATCTGCTCAACCCGATACCGGATCCCCTTTCTGTCACGTGGGTTATCAACATCAGGTAGTTTGACCTCACGATCACCAAGCTTAAAGGTGTCGCCTGCAGGCCGGTTAGGTATGCCAAGCTGCATATAGGTAGGCTGCCATTTTGGCATTGGCGTATCGGCGCCCATGTTAAGCATCATTGCGCTGGTGCCGTCTACGGTTTCCTGGTCTTTGGATTTAGGCTTAAGCTCGTTAATGATCAGTGCGTGCCGTGACTTCAGCTTGCCAAGCTCACCCTGTTGCGGAAACTCTTTAAGCTGCTTTTTCAGCTTAGGTAATTGCGCTTTGCTGTTGGCCAGTTCCATTTCCATACGCTGAACTGTGTCAGGTATGCCCTTAACCACGTTAGTAATGCGCGTAATTAGGCCGCCAGCGTCAGCGTTAGCCGGATCCTGCACGCTGATAGAGTAATCTCCGGCCTTGCTAATCTCTATTGTTACCGCATCAGTAAGCTGTGCAATCTGAACTGCAAGATCAAACCCGGCATAGTTACCTAAGCTGTCGCCGTTCTTAGCTGATTTAATCGCAGCCTTTAGCGCCTCGCCTGCGTCTTTGCGCTTATCGTAGGCTTTGCCATCAATAGTGATAACAAACTCAGCAGGAAGCGATACAGCTGCATCCTTACGCGCAAGTGCTATATCGCTTTCAGTTGCCGGTATAGCCTTTTCAATTCTCACTATCGAATCGCGGATAGAAAACTGCTCGCGGTTGTGCTCGCTTTGCAGCTGCTCGATCTTGCGCATTTTCTGGCGAATGTCCATTTCTTCCAGTATTAACGGATTGCCTGAACTGGCCGCTTTCATTTCAGCAGCGTTAGCCGCTTCGCCGCCTACGTCCTCAATGCTACGATCCTGGGTATTGCCTTTACGAACCTGCTCAATAAACCGGGCCTTGGCTTCAATGGTCTGCCACATACGGCTATCGAGTGTGTTCTTTGTGGCATAGCGCAGTATTTCTATTTCAAAGTTAGGGTTAGGCTTTCCATCAGCATTAAATGCCAGCACGTTACCCTGGCGAATGATCCGGCCCTCGCGCTGCTCTAAGTCGCTAGGCCGCCATGGCGCATCCAAATGGTGTAAAGCTACCAGCCTTTCCTGCACGTTCATGCCGGCGCCCATTTTGGCAGTCGAGCCCAGCAGCACGCGCACCCGGCCAGATTTCACCTTGGCAAACAGTTCATCCTTTTGCAGCTCGGTATTAGCATCATGGATAAATGCAACCTCTGACTCAGGCAAACCTTTTGCTATAAGCTTTTGTTTTATATCATCATATACAGAAAACTCACCATCCAGCGCCGCCAGTTCATCCGGTGACATACGATCAAGCTTAGCCTGGGCCGCTTCATCACCATTGTCTGCCTGCTCTATCAACTCACGTAGCGCCGCTTGCTCTTTGGCCTTTGCTGCTTTTGGCGTGCTTAAGTCAATAAAAACCAGCTGCGCACCTTTAACGCTTTCATACTGTTTGTATAGCCGCATTATCTCACTGACTGAGCGGTTTATCTTGCTGCCAGGAAAGTCAGGGTAGGACGGATCAATCATGCGCATATCAAGCGCAGCTTTGCGTGCCGCGCCCATAATAGACAGCATATTGTCATCGCCCTTTTGCGGCTTCTTGGGTAGATTCTCTGATCGCCAAACTAAGCTACCCTCTGGATAGCTTTCTCGGCCCTTTTCATCTGTGACAGGCTCACCAATAAAAGCAGCCTGATCTCCGCTGCGGTCAACTACAACATTTACCGGCTTGCCGGTTTTAATGTTAGGCGTTGGCAACTGAACATCATCACGGTTAACCACATCAGCAAAAGTTAGGTACCGCTGCATCAGTTCAGGAATATTCACGAACTTGGCAAACCGGCTATTCAGTTTGTAGTTGCCGCTTGGCGATAACTCCCAATCTGTTACCACTTCGCCAAACATACGGGCCCAGGCATCAAAGTGCGCTATGCCCTGCTGCTGCAGTGTGTCGTAATCAAGATAGCGCTGCATGGTGTAAAGCTCGGCCATGGTGTTACTGATAGGCGTACCAGTGGCAAACACTACGTTATTGCCGCCAGTTTGCTTTAACACGTACTGCACTTTCATAAACATATCGGCCGCTTTCTGGCTGCCCACCGGGTTACCAAGTCCGGCCACCCTGGTCATGCCAGTCGCAAAGCCCAGGTTTTTAAATTCGTGCGCTTCATCCAGAAATAAAGCATCCACGCCCAACTCGCCAAACGTCAGGTTATCGTCTTTGTTTTGAGTGTCGAACAGCTTTTTAAGCTTCTCCTGCAGGCGTTCTTTCTGCTTTTCAATCTGCTTAACGCTTTGGTCTTTCTTACCCTCGCGGTCACGTATATTCTGTATAGCTGTTTCAATGTCGCGGATCTGCTGCCTGATAAAGTCAGCTTGAAAGTCTGCATCCATTTCCACTTTGCCAAACGAACTATGCGCAACGATAACGGCATCCCAATCACCGGTGGCAATACGGGCAAACAGTTTCTTACGGTTACCCTTTTCAAAGTCCTTTTTAGTTGCCATTAGCACATTAGCGCCCGGGTAAAGCTTCATAAAATCTTCGGCCCACTGACCTACTAAATGATTAGGCACCACTATCATCGGCTTTTTGGCTTTGCCAGTACGGCGCATTTCCATGGCCCCGGCAATAACGGTAAATGTTTTACCAGCGCCAACAACGTGATCCAGCAATGTAGTGCCGGATTGCATCATGCGCCAAACTGCATCGGCCTGGTGCTTGCGCAGCTTAATGGTGTCAACCTTGCCGGGGAAAGTTAAATGCGAGCCATCAAAGTCACGTTTTACGTTTGTGTTATAGGTGTCGTTATACAGCCTGGACAGCTTAGCCCTGCGTGAATCATCAGCCCATATCCATTCGCGGAACTTGGCCTTAACCTTTTCTATTTTCTCATTAGCCGCTGTTGTGGCCGCCTCATTGACAACTGTTGTGTTTTCATCAATGCGATCACGGACAACTATTTGCTTTTGGTTTGCTGCAGCTTGGATGATAGCGCCAGCTTCTACCCGTGAAGTGCCCCACTCAGTTGCAGCTGACGTAGTTGGCCGGCCGCTGATATTCCATGATGCGTTAATAGGGTTATACGTTGCCCTGGCATCAGTACCCAGCAATTCACTGGCAAAGCCTGACATAACACTTTCAGGTAACCACGGCGCACCCGGCTTAATGTCAATATCAACAGCTTCAATGTCTCGCGGTTGAACAGCTTTAAGTGCTTCAACATTGCGAGCAAACTTACGATCAAAGACTGCCAAGTCCTCGGCCTGCTGTAACTTCTTGCGCACATTACCTGATAGGTATTCGTCACGGGTCTGGTATTCACCCGGCGCTGATTCAAATAGCAGATCAGACAGTTCTTTCTCTATCGCTGCAGGGGGCTTTCCGTAAAGCTCGACCATGTAATCCATATCAACACGGCCGCGCTCAGACAATGATGCGCTTAAGGCGTCAACTGCTGTATTAGCTTTTTCCGGCGACTTATACGGCGACTGCGTGCGCTTTGTGAATATCGCGGCTTTCTTAGCGCTTGGTGCCCTGACTGTTTCGCCAGTGCGCTTTGCCACCGCCGCTGATACGCCACGATCAAAGCCATCTTCGAGTGCTGATACTTGCGGCCAGGTAGGATCATCACGGAACAAGCGCTTATTGGCGTCAAGATTAATCGGGCCATTACGCTTAACAAACGAATCATAAGCATTGTTTAGTTTCTTCCTTAGCGCATCTAGCGCTTTGTCGCTAACTCCCTCAGTCAGCTGGGCCTTGCGCAGATCAGCGAATATATCGCGCAACTGAATAATACCGGCCACCCGTTCTTTTGCCTTATCGCTCTGGAACTCTACAACGGTACTGGCCATGCCGGCCATGTTATCTTCTTCGCGGATCCTGATTTCACCGTCTTGGATGAACATCGAGCCAACTTTTACATTGGCTAATGTATTAGGTACCTGCTCGTAATCCTGCTTAACTGGTTTGCCTGGTTTATCCATAAAGGCTTTTGGCAGCTTGCCAATCGCCTGCTGCAGTAAAGCATTAGTGTCTTGCCCGTCACGGGCAACAAGCGCCGGCGCATCTGGTGAATACATCGAACCGTAAGCACCAAACTCGCCAAGCATCATATCCGGGTTAGTAAGAAAATATGAATTAAGGGAAGATTTCTTACCATTTTTGTCGGTATGCTCGCCAACCTTTACCCACGACTGATCAGCTTTCTCGCCATCACGCAGCTTACGCAGAAATATTATGTCAGTCGTTACTTCGGTACCGGCGTTTTTAGCAAAGGCATTGTTAGGTAGTCGGATAGCGCCAATCAGTTCAGCTCGGTCAGCCAGGTATTGCCGGGCCGTTGAACTATTAGCATCTAGCAGATAGTTAGACACAACCATTGCCAGTACGCCATTAGGCGCAACTGCATCCAAGCTTTTAGCAAAGAAGTAGTTATGTATGCTGAACTTGCTTAAGTCCTTACGCTTGCCATCATAAAGCTTCTGGCTGCCAAACGGCGGGTTACCGATAGCAAGATCAAAGTGATTATCTGGCAGATTTATTTCTTGAAAGCCTTTAGGCGCCTGAATGTTTGCACCCGGATAAAGCTGCTTAGCAATACCGCCAGTAATATGATCAAGCTCTGCCGCAACAATCTGAGACTTACTGCGGTTACCTGCCGGCATCAGGCCGATAAAGTTACCTGAGCCCACAGACGGCTCTAATACCTTGCCACCGGCAAAGCCAAACTGGCGCACAGCTGACCACATAGCGTTGACGATTTCAAAGCTGGTGTAATGCGCATCCTGCGTACTGCGGATAGCTGCATCGTATTCAGCTTCGGTAAGTAACTCTTTAAGCTCGGCGGTTTCTTTTTCCCAGCCTTTTGCGGCTTTACCTTTTGCACCATAGAAAGCTTGGGGCAAACCACCCCAACCAACAAACAGCGCAAGCTTAGCCTGTTCGTCTGGTGTAGCTTGGCGGTTTTCCTGCTGCAACTGCTTAAGGATCCGTATCGCTTCAATGTTGCCTTTAAACTTGGTTTTCGGGCCGCCTTGGCCTATGCCTGTTTCAGCTGTAATGGTGAACATTTGCGGCCGGGCCTGCGCTGGCTCTGGTCGCATATTGTCAGCTGGAGCTTCTGCCTGCTCTGCAGCTTTGGCTTGCGCCTCTACTTGATCACTATCGCCCCTTGATATTGGTCGCTCTGCAATGCTTGGTTGTGCAGCTGCATCGCCTCCATCATCAGGCCGTTCTGCTCGCTGGGTTCCTCGCTCTCTGGCTTCTGGAATAGATGATTCTCGCGCACCATCACCCACGCTTCTTCCGGGCTGTACCCCTGGGCTTCCAGCTGGTTCAGCTCCTGGTACGTCTGTTCGGCTGCGTTCTGCAGGTAGCTCTGCAGCTGGCCGTCTTTCTGCAACTGCTGGCGCTTTTTCGGTAGATGCTCTTTCAGGTGCTTGTCTGCTGCCTGCATCCAGTTGGCTAGGTTCATTGGTTAATACCTCTTTTGTTACGGCCTCAAGTCTTTCAGCCATATCTTGCTTAATATCGTCAGGCAGCTTTGTTGCACGAATAACCTTGCCAAGCGCTTCCGCTTTCGCCTTTATTGATTCCGGTGACTTTTCAGCCTGAACATTAGCTATGCGCTTTTCAATTTCATTGCGCTGCGACTGCTGCTTATCATCCAGTCGAGTTTCCATTGCTGGCTTTTGTTTTTCCTGGGAAATGGCCTTTTCATACTCACGCTTAGCCCGGTCGTATTTTTCCTCAGTGCGTGCGTCAGTAACAGCGACCTGCTCGGCTAATTGGTTACCGGTAACGCGCATTTGCTCAAGCCAGAATTCTGCTTCTGTTTGTACTGGCGCCTGCTCTGGCGCTGCAACTGTTTCAGGCTCTTGGATAGCTGGCTGCTCAACCTGCTGCGCTGGCTTATCAAGTGCATCACGCAATGCGGCTTCTTGCTTGGCGCCAAAAGACAAACCAGCCTCGGGGCCGCTAGTGATTTCTGCCCCGGGGAAAGGAAAGCCAGCTTCTTGTAGCTTGGCCCTGATAGTGGGTATATCGCCATACACGCGAACTATGCGGCCGTCACTTTCGATAATAGTATCATCAAGGTTTAGCTGCTGCTCTGCCTCGACAACCTTTTCAACTGTAGCAGCTGGCGCAGCATCAGGATCAACAACAGGGATGTAACCATCTTTAAGTGCGCCGCGCTCGGATAGCTTCTTCAAAACTATTTGAGCCAATGATTCAGGCTGATCAAGCTGAACCGCTGGCGGGGTCACTTGTTGCGGCTGCTGCGCCTCTGGCATAACAGGTTCAGCTTGTTGCTGTTGTGCAACCTCCATCTGTGCTTGGCTGGGGTCTAACCTGCGGATAGCTTCTGCCTGCGGGTCATTAAACTGCGTAGCATCGACCTGTGACTGTAGCGCCTGCGCAAATTGCTGATCAGCGCTGGGTGCTAATGCTTGCTCTACCTTGGCCTGGCCATATTGAACCGGTGCTGATACGCCTGTCATTAACGGGCCAGCAATCGAACCAATTATGCCGGCATCAATAATGCGGCTACGGGCTTCTTTCCAAGTCGTGTTTTCATCCAGAAATCCAGCTTCTAAACCAATGTTAATTGATTCAGTGATCATTTCCTGAATAGCGTTGGTATAGGTTACATCAAAAGCTTTTCTGAAAAAGCTGGTGCCTGGTGCTAATAGCTTTGAAAGCGGCAAGTATTCTGGTATTGCTTCGGCTGCTGCGCTGGCCATGGCAAACTGCCGGGCCTTTTGTGGCTCTAAACCTTTTTCGCGGCCAACCTCATATTGCTGACCTGATACCTGCGCACCGATAATACCCATTGATACTTGTGGGTTACGGGTCAGGATCCCGGCCACCAGTGCCGGCACCATTTCTGCAGTCGATGTAATCGCAGCTGATGTATAGTAGGCCACGCTTCCGGGCTCTGCATTAACGTCTGATGCCTTGGCCCTGGCCTTGCGGATCAGATCATTAGAGTAATTAACAATATCATCAGGGTTAAATATACCCATGTTCATTACTTCGGTAAGCTGCTCGTCTGTCAGCTCGCCAAGCATCTGCTGCTTAACCTTGCCAATAGTATCTTGATTAGCTGGATCCTTGCGGTCAATTAAGCCGTTATTGCCAGCCCATGCCAGTAATAGATAATCGCCCTCACTAATACCAAGGCGGCGGCTTGTGTCTTGTATGCGCTGCAGCCTATGGCCCTGCATATCCTCGCCAACCATTTTGACAAGTCCGGCATAGCTTTGTTGGAATCGGCCGGGCACATTAGACAACCCTTTGCCGGTAGCCTCAAGAAAAGTATCGTACTGCTGCGGGATAGGCGGCGTTGCGCCTGTCATTGCATCATAGGAGGTATCTGGCAGTTTTGGAACGCCTGCGGCCGCTTCCAGCTCTGCTGCAGTCTGCGCCATTTGCTGCTCGCGTACTGACGGCTTTGGTGCGGCCGGCCTTAGCTCAGGGAAATTACTGTAAATGGCCTGGCTTATTTCATCGTCTGACATTCCATCCGGGAAAGCTAACTCACCTACGCCATCAACTTTAATTATCTGCATTACTCAAACTTCCCGGTAGCTGGATTGAATGTTCTCAGTGTACTGCCAGACTGTGCGCCTGATAAGTCCTGAATATCAATTTTCAGCTTACGGGCTGCTCTTGCCACTGCATCAGCTGCACTGCTTGATTCGCCAGACTGGCGTAGCCTGGTTGCCTCAGTAGCCAATGCTTGCACCTTAGAGCGGGTATTAGGATCAAGGTTTTGCAAATTACCCTGCTGGTCAAATATACCCCCCATAAGCTCAGCTGCTTGCCGGTACATAAGCGATTCGTCTGCAGTTTTAAGGCCACCATCACCATCGGATCCAGACTGTTGCGCACGCAGCAAGGCGTTGCTAGTTGTGCGGTCAATCTCTTTGCCACCCTGAAACATAATGTCCTGGTCACCAAACGCTTTAACTTCCGGGTTAGCTTCTGGTTTAAGTAGTTGCTCAATCTCACGGGCTCGCGCCAGCTGCATAGTTACAAAATTCCTGTCGTACTGCTCAGGCATATCCTTGGCCGCTTCTGGATCAAGGTTCTGCCTCACTTGCTGATAAGCCTGCTCAGGGTTTTCGTTTTGCAACACATAAGCAGCCATACGGCCCAGCATATCGATATTCTGTTCAGCCTGCTTCTTGGCTGGCTCGTCCATTTTTGAGTACGCCTCAAGGATCTGCTTGCCCTCTGCCGGATTTATCGCGATAAACTGGCGCATTGCACCTTGATCACCGGCTGCAACCTGACCACGTAACTGGCCCATTTGCTGCGCCTGCTGCGCCTGCTGCGCCCGATTAGCCAGCATGTTCTGGCGTTCGCCTAATTCAAACTGACGATCTTCGTCCATGTAGCCAATTTGCTTTTGTGCCTGCTGCATACGCAAAGCGTTCATTTCGCGGTTTTGTCTTGCGCTTTTTAACTGCTCTACGTTCTGCAGTATGTTACCTAAATTAATCCCGGCCATTACATGCCCCCCATGGCAGCTGTTAGCACATTGGTATACAGGTTATTCCTGATATTGCCGTATGCGCCAATTTTCTGAGACTGGATATTGCCTTGGTTGTAAGCATTGTTAGCCAGTGCGTTACCCATGTTTAAAGTACCCTGGCCTACGGCTTGCCCCATTTGTGAACCGGCCTGCTGCACTTGCTGGTTAGCTACTTGGCCAACACCGGCCATGCCAGCAAACTGATTAAACTGGTTGTTAAGCCGTCCAGCTTCCATGGAGTATTGTTGTGCTGCCCGGTTAAATGCGTTGCCATATTCCTGGCTGGCCATGCCTTGATTGTACTGAGTAAGCGCTTTAGCCTGGCCGCCTGATAACAAATTGCCACGGGCTGCAGCTGATCTATCCATGGCTTTCTGGCCCTCAGCCAGTCGGAATTGATAGCCGGGATCAGCTTCAAAATTAAAATTGAACTGGCCCGGGTCAAACTGGCCTGATTCCATGCCACGTTGCAGACTGCCTAACGCCTGAATGCCAATGTCGCGCCACGGTGCCGCATCCTGCCGTTGCTGCTCGAACAGTTCTTTTTGAAAAGCTATGTTTTCACGGTTGGCTGTGAGCTGTGCTTCTGTAGCTTTATTACTAGCGTCAGATTGGGCGCGTGCTATTTTCTTGGCGTCTTTAGCGTCTTGATACGCGCCACCCAACATAGTGCCGCCGATAATTGCTTTACCAAAACTCATAATTTCACCTCAAAGTAAACTGTGTCTGGATCAGACTTATATTCTGTCATGCCGACCTTACGCGCCAAATTGGCTATTTTGCCCGGTGGGCAGTCTGTAATTATGCGCTTAGCGCCAAGCTGAAAAAGCCAGTGTATGATTTTAAAGCATAACTCCCGGCTGTGCTTTAAGTATTTACGCGGCTGCGCTATGTGAACCTCTACCGTCCCAGGATCAACAACCCAAAACACAAAAAGCATTTTTGCATCGCCGCTCATTGCAACCCATGGCTGATAGTAAAACGATTCTGCGAACACGCCTACTCGCTCAACTATCTCAGGCTGGTTGTATAACTCTAATGCTTCTTCGTTCGTCGCTATCCTGATCACATTATACCTGCTGCGATAAGTGCCGACCTGAATGCGGTTAGCTGGGCCGCTTGATTATTATAGTCGGTAATTAAAGTATTAAGCTGCGTTGTTCTGCTGTTTAGCAAATCTACCACGGTTTGATAGTGGGCCTGATTATACGTTGCTGGCGCTGCGGCAATGACTGTTGCTGATGTACTGGCAGTTGTGCTGTCCGGCAAATCAACCGATGCAGCTTTCTTAACTAGACCAGCTATAGCCAGTGTAGCAATATCGTTCTGGCCTATTATCTTTCCATTGCTACCATGCGCTGTTTCTTGACCTACGTGAGCATTAAACTGCGTCAACAATAAATTAAACAACACTGTCAGCTGCTGTATCTGCTGCGTTGCATTACCTGTAAGCTGTATGCTGGTTTGCGCAACGTCTGCGGCCTGCTCTGCGGTTAATGTAGCATCGTCCAGCTGGTTACCTGCTGGGTTAGCCGTCCTATCCCACAAGCGATACAGGTACTCTTTTAGCTCGCGGGTAGGCATTCCATTTTCGTCAACAATACGAACAGCTATCGGCGGAGGGCTTACTTTAATTACTGCCACGTTCCACCTCTATAAACGCTGACATAACGACCATAGGCACCGGATCAGTTATTACCACTTTAAAAATGCGCTGCCTAAATGATCCAAGCCGGCGCCAGCGAACCCGGGTAAGGTATTCACCCAACTTACCGATAGCTGTCCACTGTTCATTGCTCCAGGTTTTACCGCCATCATCTGACCACTGCAGCATTGCCATAGGCGTTGAGCCATATCCGGTTACCAGCCCTACACCGCTTTCCATATCCAGTTCAAGCTCATGGCAAAACATTCTGCCTCGGCCGCCATGGATAACAGGCGCCTGCATAGTGCGAATTATCGGATCACCGTTATCGTCCTGGGCATCCATCGACAGGTCAAACACTGCGCCAGATTGAAAGTCTCCAACAAGCTGACGGCCGTAGCAGTCACAATGACAACTGGCTATGTGGTGGCCAAAGTTAATACTGGCTCGCTCATGCCATAACCCGGTAGAAACATCAAAGCACCAAGTAAGCTCAAGCTTAGGAAAAGTGATTAGGTAAAAAGCATGGCCCTCGTATTTGTATTCCCACGAATAAGCGTCACTAATATCACCCTGGGCAATTGAGTGCTCAACGGCGTGCGTGCTTATTCTGATTGGGTTATAACCGTTTGTCCGGTATACGATGCGATCATCACCGACAAAGAACAGGCTGCTATCCAGCTTTGAAACGGCGTAGGAATTAAGTAATCCTGTTTCAATGAAAGCGCCCTGCAGCCGGTCAAAGGGAAACAGCGCAGCGCCGGAGTTATACCAAACCTCTATGCTATCTTCGCCAAGCACCCACAGTTCACGGCCGTTTGATATGACAGCCAATGTATTATCTGGCGAGCCCTCTGCAGTGGCAAAATCCAGTGCATCAAGCTCAACAGAAAGCAGGCCGCTTATAAAAAACTGGCCGGTGCCTGTGCGGTTAAATATAAAGTAACCGTCTTGGTAAGTAACCGTGTTAGCCGGGTACCAGCCATCACCTGAAAGCTCAGTTACTTCTTCACCATCAAAAAAATAGCCTTTCTTGCCATCGACAATCACCAACTGTATGCCGTTATCATCGGCAATTACTTTGCCTGATAAATCAACTTCGCCAACATCGGCATATTGGCCATCAGCCTCAACACGGTACAGGTTAGTTTCGGTTACCGCATAAAGCTTGTTTTTAAACTCATGCAGCGCCAGCACCGGGCCGGTGGGTAACTGAGAAAATAAACCAAGGCCTGGCGTGCCATACAAAACAACGGGCGATTTACTGTCTTGCGGCAAGGCTTCTGCAAAAGCATTAATCAGCCTGCTTGAATTGGCGGCCTTACTGCGGCCACTGTTGCTTGATACTACCCACTGGATCTGCTGTTTCATGTTGGCCCGTTGTGAATGTCATAGCCCCGGGTGCGAATAAGCGCTGCGTCAACTTCCATAATCAGCGCCCGGTCTGCTGCATTAATACGTTTAACACCGGCGATAGCCTGCCGGTACTGAGCTGCGATAACCTGGTCAATCTGCTTTCCGTACTCTGGCGCCAGCTCAATAGCCAAACCAAGCCTGATTGCTCTGGCGTATTGATCAGGGAACTCTAAAGCTTCATCCAGCACAACAGTATCTTGGTTGAATGGCTTAAGCATGGTTAGCACCAACTGATCACCAGGCACTGTAATGCTGGTAAACCGAATTAAGCCAGTTGGGTCGTAATACAGAAACGCTGGCCAGTTAGAATCAACGTCTTTAATCGGTATGGCGTCATACTGGTTGCGCGTAGTTACGGTTACCCGGCGCTGCAGTCCAGTCGGATCCTGAATGTATGCCGATATAACCTGCATTGGCTGAACTGTGTCAAAGTCTAAGCCAGGCCCGATAGTATAGTCTCGCTGGTTAATCAAGATAAACGATTCACGCACATAGGCCGGAACCATCAGCGTTTCAGTTTGCCAGCTCGAAAGCATTTGCTTTAAGTAATCCAGGGCGTCTTTAACCTCAGACGCCGCCGGTTGCTCACCAGATGATACTACGCCTATCGTGCGTAGCGCTGACTTAATCAGCGTTCTGACTGTTGCCATCTAAGTAATCCTGAATTGCTTTAGCAATGGTTGGCTCGCCCATGTTCTTGGTCGCCCGCAAATCAAACGCCTTAGCAAGATCAATCAGCTGATCTTTGCTTAAGTCGCGGGGATTGACCACAAAAACAGCCAGTAGCTTTTCAGCTTCTTTGCTTAGCTCTTTGGGGCCGGGGTCTTTTTCAGGCTCCTTAGCTTGCTCTTTGGCTGGCAGCTTGGCCGGAGAATCAACATAGCCATCTTTCAACATGGCTTCGTATTCGTCAGCTGTAAGGTGGTAAATCTGAGCTGGCTTGTTAGGGTGAAATAGCCATGATGGCGTTTTTTTATCTGACATGATCTATTGCTCCTGTTTTGATAACTTATCAGCGGCTACGTTTTTTATTACTGATTTGCTAGCTTACTACGCAGTTCGTAGCCCATTAGCGGCCATACTTTGGCGACAGCATTTTGCCGGGCAATCTTGCGGCCTAGCTCAGCATTAAAGTTTTCAGGTGACGCGCAAGCTGATTCACCGGTAACAGTAAATCCATTTTCCAACACCAAAACGCAAAAGGTTAAAAGACATAATGATACTGGCACATCCTGCATTGTTCCTGCGGTTGTTTGTCCAGTATCAAAACGCTCTTGCCACCGACCTAAGCAACCGTTACTTGCAGTGAAATAATGCTCACTGGCAATGTTCGCTTCTAAATCTGCAGGCATAATGCGCGGAGCAGTTAAGCCCTTATCCTGAATTTCTTGCTCGATTTCGTTATCATTCACTGTTGTATCTCCAAAAAGAAAAA
>NZ_DAINOE010000068.1:0-9345 GCF_036735525.1 Arsukibacterium sp.
TGATGGCTCAGACTTTGATGAGTTTAAACAACTATATGGCGACCCTGGTCTGTGGTTTTGCACGCATCTTTGGCTATCCGGTGGGCATTGTCGCCAATAACGGGATACTTTTCTCGGAATCGGCGCAAAAAGGCGCGCACTTTATCGAGCTCTGTGCCCAGCGCAAAATCCCGCTACTGTTTTTACAGAACATTACCGGCTTTATGGTCGGCAAAAAGTATGAAGCCGAAGGCATCGCCAAGCATGGCGCCAAGATGGTAATGGCCGTTAGCTGTGCCAAGGTGCCGAAATTTACCGTGTTAATTGGCGGCAGCTATGGCGCAGGTAACTACGGCATGTGTGGCCGTGCCTATGACCCAACCATGATGTGGATGTGGCCTAATGCCCGTATTTCAGTAATGGGCGGCGAGCAAGCGGCAGGCGTGATGGCACAGGTCACTAAAGATGGTTTGGCCCGTAAAGGCGAAACCCTGTCGGCCGAAGCCGAAAAAGCCCTGAAGCAGCCAATTATTGAGCAATATGAAAAGCAAGGCCACCCTTATTACGCCAGTGGCCGCTTGTGGGATGACGGTATTATTGACCCGGCTCAAACCCGTATGACGGTAGGTCTGGCCTTGGCAGCAGCACTGAATGCGCCAATTGAAGAGACTAAGTTTGGTGTGTTCAGGATGTAGGACATACGCTTGCCGCTACGAGAAATGGAATGAGTGCGGATGTGATTTTTTCGGCGACCGTTGCAGCCCAGGATGGGCGAATCGAGCCCCCATGGATGGGTTCACGGCGTGTCGCAGACAAAAATACACGCAGCAACCATGATTTCGGAAAAATACAGTCTCAGGTTGAATTAGCACTTTCGGAGAAAAGATGAACCCGATTTACACCCAAGTGAGTATCGACCAGCGCGGCGTGGCCAGCCTTGTGCTAAATCGCCCTGAAGTCCATAACGCCTTTGATGATCTGATGATTGCCGAGCTGATCCAGGTGCTGGATAAGCTGGCGGCCGATACGACAGTGAAGGTGCTGGTACTGAGCTCAAATGGCAAAAACTTCTCTGCCGGTGCCGATTTAAACTGGATGCGTTCGATGGCCGAAAAAGACTATCAGCAAAATCTGGATGACGCCAATGAGCTGGCCATGCTGATGCATAAGCTGGATAGTTTCCCCAAACCAACTATTGCTGTAGTACAAGGCGCCGCCTTTGGTGGTGCCGTTGGCCTGGTGGCATGTTGTGATATCGCCATAGCCAGTGACAATGCCAGTTTCTGTTTAAGCGAAGTTAAAATTGGCTTAATACCGGCGGTGATAAGCCCTTATGTGATGCGCGCGCTGGGCGAGCGGCAATGTCGGCGGTATTTTTTAACGGCCGAGCGTTTTAGTGCCGATACCGCTAAACAACTGGGCTTACTGCACGAAGTGCTTGAAAAAGAGGCGCTAAGTAGCAGCGTCGACAAGCTGATCCATAGCTTGCTACAGAATAGTCCGGCGGCAGTCACCAGTGCTAAACAATTACTGGCCGAGATATATCAGCAAGCTATTGACGAACCACTGATTAAACTGACCACTGCGGCTATTGCCCGCATTCGGGTGTCTGAAGAAGGTCAGGAAGGGCTACAGGCCTTTTTAACTAAACGCCAGCCTAACTGGTTACAGGATAACTAATATGTTTCGCAAAATACTGATTGCCAACCGTGGCGAAATAGCCTGCCGCGTTATCGACACCGCCCACAAGCTTGGCATCCGCTGCGTTGCTGTGTACTCAGAAGCGGATGCCAATGCCCGTCATGTGCGCATGGCCGACGAGGCCTATTTACTGGGCCCGGCGCCCAGCAAATACTCTTACCTGCGCAGCGATAAAATTATCGACATTGCCAAGCAAAGCGGCGCCCAAGCCATTCACCCGGGTTACGGCTTTTTATCTGAAAACGAAGACTTCGCCAAAGCCTGTGCCGAGGCTGGTGTGGTATTTATCGGCCCACCGGTTGGCGCTATTATGG
Organism: Arsukibacterium sp.; assembly: GCF_036735525.1. Taxonomy (NCBI): domain Bacteria; kingdom Pseudomonadati; phylum Pseudomonadota; class Gammaproteobacteria; order Chromatiales; family Chromatiaceae; genus Arsukibacterium; species Arsukibacterium sp. Next base: position 1,995 of record NZ_DAINOE010000068.1, read on the forward strand.
CGATGGGCTCGAAAAGTGCTGCCAAGAAAATTATGGCCGATGCCGGCGTGCCCCTGGTACCGGGCTATCATGGTGAAGATCAGTCTGATGCTCTGCTGGCCGAGGAATCTGCCAAAATTGGTTATCCGCAGCTGTTAAAAGCCGCTTATGGTGGCGGTGGTAAAGGCATGCGGGTGGTCTGGAAACAAGAAGAATTCAGCGATGCACTCGCCGGCGCCCGACGGGAAGCCAAAGCCGGTTTTGGCAATGATAAAATGCTGATAGAGCGCTACCTAACCAAGCCACGACATATCGAAATTCAGGTGTTTTGCGACAATCATGGCAATGCCGTGTATTTAGCGGAGCGCGACTGCTCTATTCAGCGCCGCCACCAAAAAGTCATTGAAGAAGCGCCAGCGCCGAATTTTAGCGCTGAACAGCGCAAAGCGATGGGCGAAGCGGCAGTGAAAGCGGCCAAAGCGATTGATTATCGTGGTGCCGGTACTGTTGAGTTTTTGTTTGACGAAGACGGCTCTTTCTATTTTATGGAAATGAATACCCGGCTGCAGGTTGAACACCCGGTGACTGAAATGATCACCGGCCAGGACTTAGTGAAATGGCAGTTATTAGTCGCCGCCGGAGAGCCTCTGCCGCTAAGCCAGCATGAAGTACAAATTGATGGCCATGCCATTGAAGTACGGGTGTATGCAGAAGATCCCGACAACGACTTCCTGCCGCAAACCGGCAAACTGACTTATTTACGTCAGCCTGAGCAGAGCCGTTATGTGCGGGTGGATACCGGCGTCGTCGAGAATGACGAAGTATCGCCCTATTACGATCCGATGATTGCCAAACTTATTGTCTGGGATGAAAGCCGAGATCGGGCCATTGCCCGCATGCTGCGTGCGTTGGATGACTACCGCATTGCCGGTGTGACCACTAACTTAAGCTTCTTAACCAGCTTAACCGAGCACCCGGCCTTTAAAGCGGCCGAGCTTGATACCAACTTTATTAATCACCATCAGGACACGCTGTTCGCACCAGCCAACAAAGAAAACAACCAAGCGCTGGTGCTGGCAGCTTTATTTATCTTAGAGCAGCAAAAAGCGCCGGTGCAAAACCATAAAATCCCCAGCCCCTGGCAATACAGCCATGGCTGGCGCTTAAATGAAACTCCTACCGTAGTGCTGAATTTACTGCACGACGATACAGCGCAGCAACTGACCATTCGCGAGCAGCAACAGCATTATGTGGTCGAGTTACAAGGCCAGCAAATCTGCTGTCTGGCTGAGCTTGCTGGTGATGAACTCAGCGCTACGCTGGGCGATCATAAAACCAAGGTAAGGGTCAGCCGCTATCAGGACACCATTAGCGTATTTATTAAGCACCATCGCTACGACTTTATTTACCGTACAGAAGTCACCACAGAGCTTGATGGCAGCGAGCATGCCGGCAGCTTAACGGCACCAATGAACGGTACTATTGTCGCGGTAATGACCAAAGCCGGTGCCCATGTTAAAGCCGGCGATACGCTGGTGATCATGGAAGCGATGAAGATGGAATACAGCATTAAAGCGCCGAAAGATGGCGTGGTGAATGAGGTATTTTACGGCGCGGGCGATTTGGTAAAAGACGGCGCCGAACTGGTCGATTTTAGCCCGGAGCAAGCATGAGCTTACCGCAAACAGTCCGGATAGTCGAAGTAGGCCCGCGTGATGGCCTGCAAAACGAGCAAAGCGTCAGCACCGCCGATAAAATTGCCTTAATTGATCTGCTCAGCGCTGCCGGCCACTGCTACATTGAAAGCGGCGCCTTTGTCTCGCCCAAGTGGGTACCGCAAATGGCCGACTCGTCTGAGGTATTTGCCGGTATTAATCGCAAAGCCGGCGTTACCTATGCGGCGCTGACCCCAAATTTAAAGGGCTATGAAGCTGCTAAAGCCGCTGGCGCCACTGAAGTGGCGATTTTTGGCGCTGCATCAGAAGCCTTTAGTCAAAAAAATATTAACTGCAGTATCAGTGAGAGCCTGGAGCGTTTTGCGCCTGTGGTAGCTGCAGCGCAAGCCGATGGCATTAAAGTGCGCGGTTATGTGTCCTGCGTGGTCGGCTGCCCTTATCAGGGCGAGGTGGCACCGACAGAAGTGGCGTTAGTGGCCAAAGCTTTGCTGGAGATGGGCTGCTATGAGATATCACTGGGCGATACCATAGGTGTTGGCACCCCGGCTAAAGTAAACGCTATGCTCGATGCAGTGCTGACTATGGTACCGGCCGAAAAATTAGCGGTGCATTTTCATGATACCTATGGCCAGGCGCTGACCAATATTTATGTGGCGCTAAACCGCGGCATCAGCATCATTGACAGTGCGGTGGCCGGTTTAGGCGGCTGCCCATACGCTGCGGGCGCATCCGGCAATGTCGCCACTGAAGATGTCGTCTATTTATTGGATGGTCTGGGCATTGAGCACGGGGTAGATTTAACGGCATTGGCACAGGCTGGCTGGTTTATTACCGGCAAGCTCGGCAAGCAGCCTAGTTCTAAAGTAGGATTGGCACTTAAGGCTAAGTGCACGCAAACTAACAACTAGTTCGCAGCATCCCGGCAATTGCTGCGTGTATTTTTTCTGCGACACGCCGTAAACCCATCCCTGGGGGCTCGATTCGCCCATCCTGGGCTGCAACGGTCGCCGAAAAAAACACATCCGCACTCGCCTGCTTCATCTGAGTAGGTAAGCGCGCAGTGCACTTTAGACAGAACCGTGTTTTTCATGGATGAACAACAGGAGCCTACATGGAGGTATTTACGGCGTGTTCTGGCAAAGTTGCACGGAGTGATTACCGGTGATTTAACACCTAAGTTTTCGTTAAAGTTCAGCAAAGAACAGAGGACAACAAATGGCAGGGTTTAATAAAGTCGTACATAGCTACGAAGACGCCATGGCCGGCCTGCAAGACGGGATGACCGTGATTGCCGGTGGCTTTGGTTTATGTGGTATTCCGGAAGGCTTAATTGCCCAGATTAAAAAGATGGGCACCACCGACTTAACAGTGGTTTCTAACAACTGCGGCGTTGACGGCTTTGGCTTGGGTATTTTACTGGAAGACAGGCAAATCAAAAAAATGGTTGCCTCTTATGTCGGTGAAAACGCGCTGTTTGAAAAACAATTATTAAGCGGCGAGCTGGAAGTAGAACTGACACCACAAGGCACACTAGCCGAAAAAATGCGTGCTGGCGGTGCTGGCATTCCGGCCTTTTTCACCGCCACCGGTTACGGTACCCCAGTAGCTGAAGGCAAAGAAACCCGCGAAATTAATGGCCGTAATTATGTGTTGGAACCGGCCATTACCGGTGATTTTGCCATAGTTCGCGCCTGGAAAGCCGACCGTTATGGCAACCTGGTGTTTCGCCACACCTCAATGAACTTTAACCCTATGGCCGCGACTGCCGGTAAAATTACCGTGGCAGAAGTGGAAGAAATTGTCGAGCCGGGCGAGCTGGAACCGTCGCAAATTCATACCCCGGGTATTTACGTGCAGCGCGTGATCAAAGGCAACTTTGAAAAACGCATCGAACGTCGTATGGTGCGGCAAGGTTAAGGAGGCAACCATGGCTTTATCTCGTGAACAGGTAGCAATGCGCGTCGCGCAAGAGCTGCAAGACGGTTACTACGTTAACCTGGGTATCGGCATTCCGACGCTGGTAGCCAACTATGTACCGGCCGGTATTGAAGTAATGCTGCAATCCGAAAACGGCTTGCTCGGTATGGGCCCCTACCCAACTGAAGCCGAAATTGACGCCGATATGATTAATGCCGGTAAAGAAACCGTTACCGCCATTAAAGGCGCCGCCATTTTTAGCTCAGCCGAAAGCTTCGCCATGATCCGTGGTGGTCATGTTGATTTAACCGTGCTCGGCGCCTTTGAAGTTGACCAAAATGGTAATATCGCCAGCTGGATGATCCCAGGTAAACTGGTAAAAGGCATGGGCGGCGCTATGGATTTAGTGGCTGGCGCACAAAACATCGTAGTGACCATGACCCACGCAGACAAGTACGGCAACAGCAAACTGTTAGAAAGCTGCACCCTGCCACTAACCGGCGTAGGTTGCGTCAAGAAAATCGTCACCGATTTAGCCGTGCTGGAAGTACGCAACGGCGCCTTTCACCTGCTAGAGCGTGCACCCGGTATCAGTGTTGAGGAAATTCAGCAGAAAACCGCTGGTAAGTTGGTAGTAGAGGGTGACATACCGGAGATGGTGTTTAACTAAGTCCCTATCCAAGTAAAAAGGCGCCGCGGCGCCTTTTTTGTTTAACGCTTTAATCTGGCCAGCAAGCTGGAAGTATCCCAGCGGTTGCCGCCCATTTGTTGCACTTCGCTGTAAAACTGATCAACCAAGGCAGTAAGGGGTAAATGACTGCCATTTTCCCGGGCTTCGTTTAAGGCGATGCCTAAATCTTTGCGCATCCAATCCACCGCAAAACCAAAATCGTATTTGCCATCGAGCATGGTCAGCGATCGATTTTGCATTTGCCAGGACGAGGCCGCGCCTTGGGAAATCACCTCCACTACGGCGGCACCATCGAGGCCAGCGTTTTGCGCAAAATTAAGTGCCTCTGCCAGGCCCTGCACTACCCCGGCAATACAAATTTGATTGACCATTTTTGCCAACTGGCCAGAGCCTGCCGGGCCCAGTAATTTAGCACAGCGCGCATAACTCATGATTGCCGCTTCGGCTTTAGCAAAAGCGGCAGGCTCACCGCCCAGCATCACCGTTAATACGCCGTTTTCTGCTCCCGCCTGGCCACCTGATACCGGCGCATCTAAAAAGCCCAGCCCTTTAGCCGCGCAGGCGGTGCTCAGCTCACGGGCTAAGCCGGCCGAGGCCGTGGTATGATCAATTAACACCGCACCGCTGTGCATGCTGTTTAACACGCCCGTATCACCATAAACCACAGAGCGAACGTCATCATCATTACCCACACATAAAAACACCAGCTGTGCGCCATGGGCCGCCTCAGCGGGGGTGGCCGCATAACTGCCATGGTAGCGTTCCACCCAAGACTGTGCCTTGCTAATGGTGCGGTTATACACCGCTACCTGATAGCCTTTTTGTTGTAAGTAACCGGCCATCGGAAAGCCCATCACCCCTAAACCGATAAATGCCACCCGGGTTTGGGCTGGCGTTGCTGCAGTGCTGGCAATATTTGACATAAAAATGACTTAAATCTGTGACATACTGGAGCGTGAGCTTACAAAGTTCCCTGATAAAAAGCAAAACAGGAGTGTGCATGAGCACCATTCACCAATTTAGTGTCAGCAATGCCCAAGGGCAGCCTGTGTCATTGACAGACTATAAGGGCAAGGTACTGTTAATCGTTAATACCGCCAGTGCCTGCGGCTTTACGCCGCAATATCAGGAATTAGAACAACTGTATCAACGCTTTAAAGCCAAAGGATTAGTAGTACTGGCTTTTCCGTGTAACCAGTTTGGTGCTCAGGAACCCGGCACAGATAATGAAATCCAGCAGTTTTGTCAGTTAAATTATGGGGTCAGTTTTCCGGTGATGGCTAAACTGCAGGTGAATGGCCCCGAGGCCAGCCCACTGTTTGCCTACCTGAAAGACAATGCCCGCGGTTTACTGAAAACCCGTGCTATTAAATGGAACTTCACTAAGTTTTTGGTCAACCAGCAGGGTGAAGTGGTAAAGCGTTATGCACCACGAACTAAGCCAGCCAGCATTGCCAGTGCCATTGAAGACATGCTGTGACTTTGATCTGGGCTAAGGTACTCGGCTCAAAATAGCGTATGCTTACGACAATAATTTCGGAAATGCCCCTTAAATGGACAGCCCCCATGAAAGTTGCCGTATTCAGTAGTAAAAAATATGACCGTGAAGGTTTTGAGCAGTGGGCCGATAACAGCCTGCAATTTAGTTATTTTGAACAGCGCCTTAATGCCCAAAGTGTCAAACTGGCGGCGGGTTGCCATGCCATTTGCGCCTTTGTAAACGATGAGTTATCGGCCGATGTGCTACAACAGCTGTCAGCTATGGGTATTGAAATGGTGGCACTGCGTTGTGCCGGTTTTAATAATGTTGATATGGCTGCCGCCAAAGAGCTGGGCATTCGCGTAGCCCGGGTACCCGCCTATTCACCAGAAGCTGTGGCAGAGCATACTATCGCGATGATGCTCACACTAAACCGCAAACTGCATAAAGCTTATAACCGGGTGCGGGATGATAACTTTGCGCTGGATGGCCTGCTGGGTTTTAACATGCACGGTAAAACCGTCGGCCTGATAGGCACCGGCCGCATTGGCATAGCCACGGCCGCTATTATTAAAGGTTTTGGCTGCAAACTGCTTTGTTATGATATCCAGCAAAATGCTGAGCTCGATGGCCATTATGTCAGCCTGGAGCAACTCTATGCTCAAAGCGATATTATCAGCCTGCACTGCCCGCTTAACCCTGCGACACAGCATATGATTAATGCCGAAGCGCTAGCTAAGATGCGTGATGGTGTAATGCTAATCAACACCAGCCGTGGCGCCTTAATTGACAGTAAAGCGGTGATCAACAGCCTGAAAAGCCGCAAAATTGGTTATCTGGGACTGGATGTGTACGAGCAGGAAGCCGATATCTTTTTCGAAAACCTGTCAGAACAAATGATTGATGATGAAGTATTTAAACGCTTGCTGACCTTCCCTAACGTACTTATTACTGGCCATCAGGCATTTTTTACCAAAGAAGCATTACAGCAAATTAGCAGTATTACCAGTGACAACCTGCTGGCGTTTGCCAGTAATCAGGCCAATGGCAATGAGTTGGTGAATTAATGGCGCTGATCCGTAAATCCAAACGCTTATAAACAACAAGGGCGCTTAATAGCGCCCTTGTTGTTTACGCATGAAGCGACGCATTAATCGTCGCTAAGGGCTTTAATCAGCGTTTCGGCCAGTTCATCTGGCGCGACTACCACACCCGGGCCATCGGCATCTGGGATCACGGCTACTGCTAAATCATCGCCACTTAAGCCATCAGTCCATTTTTCTAACCAGGTTTCCACGGCCACCGCTTGAGCAGTACAGTTTGACCATTCACCGTCAATCCATTCTGCTGCCAGTTCAGCATGGGGCCATACCGGTATACAACGCTCTTCTTCAGCACTTACCAGTACAAAACCTTCATCGTCAGTCAGTATCCAGACTTGCTCTAAATCGGCGACCGCCTGGATAAAATATTCATAGCGCTGCTCGGCATCAAGGGCTTTAATGCGTGACAACTCTTCAGTTGATAATTGATATTCCATAATAATGTCCTGTCTGTAAAATATTGGCTAATGATGACGGATCTGGCCTGATAAAGCCAATAAAAATA